>OMXO01000133.1 GCA_900315035.1 uncultured Prevotella sp. | reverse complement strand
TAGCTCACGTTGGCCGAGTAGGTGGCGTTCTTCGTGCCGCCACTGATGTGCAGGTCGTGGTTGTGCTTGAAGCCGGCCTTGCGCGAGATGGCGTCGAGCCAGTTTGTGTCGTAGCCGAGATAGTCCTGGGCGGTCTTGCCGTAGATGATGTCATGGGTGTCCATGAAGTCGGCTTTCTTGGCCCACTTGGAGAAGGTGACATAGCCATTATAGGTGACAGAGGCAGGTGTGTCGCGTTTACCGGTCTTGGTGGTGATGATGATCACACCGTTGGCACCGCGCGTACCGTAGATAGCGGCTGCAGAGGCATCCTTCAGCACGTCGATAGAGGCGATGTTCTCAGGAGCCACAGTGGTCAGGTTGCCCTCGATGCCGTCCACCAGGATGAGCGGTGTAAGGCTGCCCACGAGGGTCGTGATACCACGCAGACGGATGCTGGAGGTGGCAGTAGGACTACCGCTGGCGTTGACCACCGTCAGACCGGCAATCTTACCTTTCACCAGTTCGGCAGCGTCGCCGATCTTACCGGCGTTGAAGTCCTCGGCCTTCACGGAGGCTACGGCAGAGGTGACATCACCCTTACGCTGGGTGCCGTAACCGATGACGACGACCTCATTCAGCAGGGCATTGTCTTCCTGGAGTGTCACGTCGCCGCCGCCCTTGATCTCCTGGGCGGTGAAACCGATGTAGCTGACGACGAGGGTTACATTGCGGTTAGCAACTCTGAGAGAGTAGTTACCGTCGAAGTCGGTAACTGTTGCGTTCTTGGTGCCCTTCTCGGTCACGGTGGCTCCGATAATCGGTTCGCCCTTCGCGTCCTTGACGACACCCTTCACTACAACTCCTTGCTGAGTGATCTCAGCAACGGCTGGAGAAGTGCTCATTCCCGAGCAGAGCTCGCCAGCCCGTAGCCTTTCTGTGGCCTGTGCGCCAAGAGCACCGCCCAGCAAAAGCAAACATAAGAAATGTTTCTTCATACCAAATTGTTTTTTTAGGTTTATTAATGTTATAATGTTTTATTTGTTGACTTTCCATTCGAGGACACCGCCCGACTCGCCCTTCTGGAGTTTGGCGAGAATCTTCAGCCCCGTCGTCTTCACGGGCGTGAAATCGACGCTGTTGTAGCAGTCTTTGCGCACCGTGTAGGGACTGTGGTCGGTCACTTCCTGCCACTCGCCCTGGGCATCCTTGTAATAGAGGCTCCACGACTCGGGGATGCGGAAGTTACCGTCGTAGTGGTCGAAGTCGAGCCAATAGACCTGTACGTTGCTCACCTCGTACTCCTGATCGAACTGATAGGTGATGGCCTCTGTCGTGCCCTGTTTCAGCCACCAGTAGTGGTAGGGCTTCGAGGTGTCGGAAGAGCGCTTGGGCTCCCACTGGTCGTTGGTGCCGCCAGCCCAAGAATCGACGGGGGCTGTCTCGGGGGCATCGTTCTGGATAGGACCACGATTGCAGAAGGTCTGAGCCTTCGAGGCGATCGTCGGTAGTGGAGCGGCTACAGCCTTGACTGGGGTGTTGGCAATCCAGACTTCCATCTGCTCGTTGCCGCGATTGTTCCAAGTGGAATAAGGTATCGCACGGAACTTCACGTCGTTCACCTCACCGTCTTGCTGCAGTTCCTTGGCATCGCCTTCGAGCACCATCACACCGTTCAGGAGGTTCTGCTCGTAGTGGGCTGTGATAGAAGCACTGTTGAGGATATACTTATTGAAGACCTGACGGTCGGCCTGATCCGAGCCTTCGAGACAGAACACGATAGGACCGCGCTCTAAGGCCACCTTGCCACGATCGTCCTCAGCATTGTCGTTAGCCGCGATACGACGCACGTCCATCGGGAAGTTGAGTTCGATGACGTCACCCTTCTTCCATTTGCGGTTGAGCGTCATGTAGTCGTGATTCTCTGGATAGAGTGCCTGTCCGTTCACACTGACGCTATAGGTCTTGGCCTTGTCCTGATACTGATAAAGGTCATTGTTCGTGGGCGAGGTCTTCAACCAGGAAGGGATGCGGAGCTTGATGGCGAATCGGCCACTGCCCTTGGTCACCTTGATACGGATCTTTCCGTCCCAAGGATAGTCGGTGGTCTGCTCCAGTTCGATGTTGCCGATCTGGGCCTTACCCTGAGCATAGAGGTTCACGAAGATGTCCTTACCCTGCTGGGCATAGATGTAACCGGGAACGGAAGCCACGAAGCGGGTGATGTTGCCCGGACAGCAGGCACAGCCGAACCACTTCTGGCGCTCGTGCTCACCGCCGCTCTCCAAAGGATTGTCGTAGAAGAACTTATCGCCACTCAGTGAGACACCGCTCAACACATTATTATATAGCGCGCGCTCGCACACGTCGATATACTTCGACTCACCAGTAGCGAGGAACATGCGGTAGTTCCAATACACATTGGCGATGGCGGCGCAGGTCTCACAATAGGCCGTATGATTGTTCAGTTCGTAGTTAGGACCGAAGCCTTCGCCCTGTGGCCGACTGCCGATACCGCCCGTGATGAAGAGTTTCTTCGAAGACATGTTCTCCCAGATACGCTCCAAAGCCTCGAAATAAGCCTTGTCGCCAGTGAGGGCAGCCACATCGGCCACACCAGAATAGAGATAGCCTGCACGCACGGCATGACCAACGATCTCCTCTTGTTGCAGGATAGGCATGTGATCCTGAGAGTACTCGCTGGGCTTGTGGCCGTCGGTGCAACGTCCTGTCTCATCGACAAAATACTTGGCGCCTTCGAGGTACTTCTTGTTGCCCGTTACCTTATACAACTTGCAGAGTGCCATCTCGATGATGGGATGTCCGCCCGGACGGTGAATCTGCCCCTCGTTGGGACCGAACGTCTTGCAGACGAGGTCGGCGTTCTTAATGGCGACGTTGAGAAAGGTCTTCTTGCCCGTCGCACGATAGTGGGCCACAGCACTCTCGATCAGGTGACCAGAGTTGTAGAGTTCGTGCGAGTTGATCTTCTCCCACTTATGAGTGCCCCACCAGCCACTCAGGCGCGTACATTTATTAGTCACACAGGTCGTCAGATAGCCGTCGGGCTCCTGCGCCTGGGCAATGATGTTAATGACGGAG
>OMXO01000020.1 GCA_900315035.1 uncultured Prevotella sp. | reverse complement strand
GACAGAGCTGTTAGACATTGTTGATATTAGCCCTGAATTATTCAACATTCTGATAATGTCAGAGACGGTTTCAACATCACAATTACAGAATTCAGCAAGGTCTGCATCGGAAATTAATGTCTGACCTGAATGTAAATAAGAATTCCATCCTGGTCTGGCATAATTGTAACCATTATCAGTACATGTGTGTTTTAACAACACAGTCAGCACCTTCATAATATTAACACCATTCTTGCTCTCGGCAAGAAAATCAACCTGACTCTCGGTCAGGACAAAATCATAAAAAATATTCATTGTTTAAATAATTTATTCCCATAAATAATGTTTATGCGTCTTCTATTTAGCATATTCCTTCAATAACGCATCTCTAACGAACAGCAAACGTCCTTGCTTGTTGTTGCCATTCTTGATATGAGGGAACTTGTCCTTAATACGCCGCATGTGATCTTCGGATATTCCGAGTATTTTCGCAGCAACACTTACAGGCACCATCTCTAATTGAGGCTCCTCACACTTTTTTAACTCACTCACAACTATCTTTGCTGCCTTGTAGGCTATAGCATCGATAGAGGTCTGATCTATTTTAAAAATGTCCATTGTATATTATGTTTTTTAATTTTTGCTGCAAAATAAGTGAATATCTCAGACATAGGCTACTTCTGAAAATTTCTATTCGTGAATTAACACTTCACGAAAAATATAAGATCTCAAATAAGTATAAAAAAATCCAAGAATGCCAGATAGGGACGTTCTTGGATTAAAAAGGAATGGTAATTTTAAACCTTAATTCAGAGATGAAACGGTAGTTAAATTTTGCCATCTATTTTAGCCATAGCATCTACAATAGACTCGTCGAGGCGTTTGGCATATACTTGTTCCGTCATACGTTGAGATGCATGTCCAAGTATGTGCTGCACAATATTCATGGGGACATCACCACTATTAAGAAGCAAAGTGGCTCCAGTATGACGGGCCCAGTGCGAACTCACGGGTTTATCAATACTCGCATTCTGAGCCACCACCTTCAAGTATTCGTTATATTTCACATTACTTATAATAGGAAGGTGGTTATTGTACTTCTTCAAAATGGCAAGTGCTGGCTTCAAAAGTGGAATGGTAAAGGTCTGGCTTGTCTTAGCGCGCGTACCTATATACACTTTCATACCCTTGACTTTCTCAATCTTTTCGGCATCGAATCTACTCAGGTCAACATAGGAGAGGCATGTGTAGGTCTGGAACACGAACAAGTCTCTTACTCGTTGAAGGCTTTCTGTTGGTAGTTCCATGTCTCTCACCTTGGCAAACTCCTGAGGTGAAAGGTATTTGCCAATGCCACCTTTCGACTTTTCTTTCTCAATGCGCACCCACTTGTAAGGATTGAGGAAACGATGGTAGTTGTTCCACTTCGAGTAGGGTTTCAAACCTCTCGCAGCCAGATGTTCGTCAAGAGCGATGATGTTCAGGTCGGTGATGTCCTCGAATTCCGCAATCTTTCCCCAGCCTCTGAAGAACTTCATGAATCGGGTGTAGCGTTCTTGGCTGTCTTCGGCTTTGCCATACTGTCGGATCTTCATTCGTTTATCACAGAAATCAAGAAAGTTGATGTTGCCAGACCTCAATCGTTTCAGCCTGTCTGGAATGGTGAAGATGTCGATGCTACCCTCGGTCATCATGTTGACAACGACCTGTCTCACATCAATCATCAGCTTCTCCAGTGTCTGGTTCAACTGGATAGCATCAACGCGGTTAGTTACTGTACCACGGTGCCACTGCTTCGGAAGGAGCCTGACGCCCGTAGTCATATACTTCTGCTTTCTTTCGAAAGTAACTCGCAGCTCAACTGCTGCTTCTTTTGTGGCCGAAGCCGTCTTGTGTCTGTTGTACACAAATTCTACTAATGGTGTCTTATTCATATAAAAATCATTAAATGTATTACAATTCTATTTTGTCGGTCGGGGTTGTAATACATCCTGTAATACATTTAGGCTATATGATGTCGTAAGACCAACCATGATGCCGTATGCATTTTCAGCGGTGTCCATCCCCTTATTAGCCTCGCTTTCAGCGGGTTAAACTAATAAGGCGCTGGTAATCAGATACTAAAAATGGGAACCCGTAAGGTTCCCATTTGTGCTCTTTGCGGAGAGAGAGGGATTCGAACCCCCGGTGCCTCTCAGCACGGTAGTTTTCAAGACTACTGTAATCGACCACTCTACCATCTCTCCAAATGCCCGATTGCCTCGAAAGCGGGTGCAAAGGTAGTGCTTTTTCTCGAATTGAACAAATTTTTAGGCAACTTTTTATAAAAAATTTGGTATTTTCGGCGAATTACGCTACCTTTGCAGCATGATTTATCCGAATAACTTCGAACACAAGCTCGGTTTTGACGAGATCAGGCGTTTGCTGAAAGGCCATTGTCTCAGTACGCTTGGCAAAGAAAAGGTTGACGAAATAGCCTTTTCTACTGATGCCGCGCAGGTGAACGAATGGCTGACGCAGGTGCGCGAATTCCGTCGCCTGCAGGAAGAGAAGGATGATTTTCCCATGCAGTATTTCTTTGATGTGAGAGAGGCCGTGAGTCGCATCCGACTGGAAGGCACCCATCTGGAAGAAGACGAGGTGTGGGATCTGAGGCGCTCGCTGGAGACGATTGCCAACATCGTGAAGTATCTGAACAGGACGAGCGATGAAGACGATGCGGAGAGAGAGGGATTAGAGCCCGACTATCCCTACCCTGCCCTGCACAGATTGACGGAAGGCGTCATGACCTTCCCAGCCATGATCAGAAGGATAGACTCCATCCTCGACAAATTCGGAAAGATCAAGGATTCGGCCTCGATGACGCTGGCAGGTATCCGCCACGATCTGGAGAAGACGCAAGGTTCGATATCGCGTACATTATATACTATACTGCACAGTGCCCAGAAAGACGGGCTGGTAGAGAAGGATGCCGCCCCCACTATGCGCGACGGCCGACTGGTGCTGCCCGTAGCCCCCTCGGTAAAACGTCGTATCAATGGTATCGTGCACGATGAGAGTGCAACTGGAAAGACGGTGTTCATCGAGCCAGCCGAAGTAGTAGAGGCCAATAATAGGGTAAGACAGTTGGAAGCAGAAGAGCGCCGCGAGGTGATTCGCATCCTGACGGTGTTTACCGACGAGGTGAGACCTCACGTGAAAGAGATTCTCGACTCGTATCAGTTCCTGGCAACGATCGACCTCATCTATGCCAAGACTCAGTTGGCCCAGCAGACGAAAGCCTTCGAACCCCAAGTGGAGAACAGGCCCCATCTGGACTGGATTCGTGCTGTCCACCCACTGCTGCAACTCTCGCTCGAGAAGCAGGGGAAGAACGTGGTACCTCTGGATATTATGTTGAGTGGTGAGAAGCAAGAGGTGAGAGGTGAGAAGCAGGAGGTGAGAGGTGAGCGGAAGCCATCGAGTGGGCGGTTGCTGATTATCAGTGGTCCGAATGCTGGCGGAAAGTCGGTATGTCTGAAGACGGTAGGACTGTTGCAGTATATGCTTCAGTGCGGACTGCCTATCCCCATCGGTGACCGCAGCACCACAGGACTCTTCCACCATATCCTGATAGACATCGGCGACGAGCAGAGCATCGAGAACGACCTCTCGACCTACTCCAGCCATCTGATGAACATGAAGCAGATGATGAAGATGGCCGATGCCCACACCTTATTATTAATAGACGAGTTTGGCAGCGGCACAGAGCCCACAATTGGCGGTGCGATCGCAGAAGCCATGCTGAAGCAGTTCTGGAAGAAGCAGGCCTTCGGCGTGATAACCACCCACTATCAGAACCTGAAGCACTTTGCAGAGGATCATCCGGGCGTGATAAACGGTGCGATGCTCTATGACCGTCACGAGATGCAGGCACTGTTCCAGTTGGCTATCGGCCAGCCAGGCAGTTCGTTTGCGATCGAGATAGCCCGTAAGACCGGCATCCCAGAAGAAGTGATCAAGGAGGCCTCAGACATCGTAGGCTCCGACTATATCCAGAGCGACAAGTATCTGCAAGACATCGTCAGAGACAAGCGCTACTGGGAAGGTAAGCGACAGACCATCCATCAGCATGAGAAATCGCTGGAGAGCAAGATCAACCGATACGAGGACGAACTGACAGAGATAGACCGACAGCGTAAAGAGATACTGCGCAAAGCCAAGGAGGAGGCCGAAGAACTGCTGCGCGAGAGCAACAAGAAGATCGAGAACGCTATTCGCGAGATAAGAGAGGCTCAGGCCGAAAAAGAGCGCACCCGACTGGTTCGCGAAGAGCTGAACACCTTCAAGGAAGAACTGGCAGAGATCGACACGAAAGACAACGACGAGGTCATCGCCCGAAAAATACGTCAGCTGCAGGAGCGCAAAGAGCGTCGCGAAAAGCGCAAGCTGGAGAAAGCCCAGAAGGCTGCCAACCCAACGGCCACCGTAGCCGTCAGCAAACCCGCAGAAGCCGAGAAGCCCATTGCGGCAGGCGACACCGTCAGAATCAAAGGACTCACCTCGGTAGGCGAAGTAGAAAGCACCGACGGAAAGATGGCGGTTGTCATCTTCGGCGGCATGAAGACCAAGATGCGTGCCGACCGGCTGGAACATGCCGAGAAGCCCAAGAGCCAACTCTCGAAACAGGAGGAGCGCAACAGTAACATCGCGGGTTCGTATGGGGTGGTATCGAGAGATACACGCGACGTCATCGATAACCGCAAACTGAACTTCAAACAAGATATCGACGTGAGGGGAATGAGAGGCGACGAAGCCATCAATGCCATCACCTATTTCATCGACGACGCCATTCTGGTAGGTGTGTCCAGAGTGCGCATTCTACACGGTACAGGCACAGGTGTACTGCGCCAACTAATACGCCAATATCTGGCCACCGTTCCAAACGTGAACCACTTCCGCGATGAGCATGTACAGTTTGGCGGAGCAGGCATCACAGTGGTCGATTTAGACTAGACTTTCGGCCTTTTGGCCCAATTTACATCTCTTGACATAAATCATGTGCGCGCACACGATTTTCTTAAAAATCCCAAAAATATTTGGTTAAGTATCTGATTCTCCGTAACTTTGCACCCGAATCTAAAGGATAACGCGGTACTCGTGATGAGATCCGCCTAAAGTATAGAGCTTATGATTATAATAAAGAAAGCAAGTGTGGCCGTGATGGCTCTTGTATTGGCTTGCACAAGCGTGTCGGCAGGCGGAAATGCCAAAAAGAGCAGCAAAACACACGGCTTTAACTGGAATCCAGTAATGGAGGCAATCATTCAGGTAGAGAGCGGCGGAAATGCCAAAGCAGTCAGCGGAAACTCCGTAGGCGTCATGCAGATCACCCCGATTCTCGTGAAAGATTGCAATGCGATTCTGAAGAAGCAGAAGAGTAAGAAGAGATTTACTCTTGACGACCGCTACAGCGTAGCCAAGTCGAAGGAAATGTTCCGGCTGATTCAGTCTTATCATAACCCGGAGAATAGCATTGAGAAAGCTATCCGAGCCTGGAACGGAGGACCGAACTACAGCGTCCGCGCAACGAACAGGTATTTTAAGAAGGTTATGAGTAACTTGAAATAGAGATTTATCTCTAGTACTATACAAATCCGGTTATCAGGATAAAACCTGGTAGCTGGATTTTTTTTAAATAAATCCTAAATTATTTGTGGGTTCAACCGACAATCATTATCTTTGCACTTTGGAATTAACATTTAAATAAAAAGATAACATTATGACACTATTGATTATCCTGGCCGTTGTGGTAGTCCTGGTAATTGGCGCCATCGGCATTTACAACAACCTCGTAAAACTGCGTAACAACCGCGAAAACGCGTTTGCTAATATCGACGTGCAGCTGAAACAGCGTCACGACCTTATCCCTCAGTTGGTTGCAACCGTGAAGGGATATGCCCAGCACGAGAAGGAGTTGCTGGAGCGCGTTACACAGGCTCGTGCTGCCGCTATGGGTGCCACCACCATCAACGACAAGATCCAGGCAGAGAACGCACTCTCGAGTGCACTTGCCGGTCTGAAAGTGTCGGTAGAGGCCTATCCGGAGTTGAAAGCTAACCAGAACTTCCTGCAGTTGCAGACGGAGATTGCCGATATCGAGAACAAGATCGCCGCTACGCGCCGCTACTTCAACACGGCTACCCGCGAACTGAACAACTCGGTACAGACGTTCCCATCGAACATCTTCGCCAACATGTTCGGATTCAAGAAGGAGCCCATGTTCGAGATACCTCAGGAAGAACGTGCAACCGTCGAAAAAGCACCCGAGATCAAATTTTAAGGTAGGATGAGATATGTAGGCATTCAAAGCCAGATATCGAGCAACAACATGAAGAGCATGCTGTTGCTCATTGCCTTTCCCGTCATTCTGTTGGGGATGACATGGGTGTTTCTGGCCATCATCAACTACTTCACCACAGGCTATTACGACCAGGCGGGCTATTTCGTCAACCAGCTCGATGCAGACAGCGTGAACTGGACATTCACCAAAGCAGCGCCCTTTATCATCGGCGGTGTGGCCATCTGGTTTGCCATCGCCTATTTCAGCAATACCAAGATGATACAGAAAGCCACAGGCGCCCAACCACTGATGCGCCGAGAGAACCCCAGGGTGTATAACATCGTGGAGAACCTCTGTATGGCTTGCGGAATGGACATGCCGAAGGTGAACGTGATCGACGATCCCCAGCTGAACGCGTTTGCCAGCGGTATCGACAAGAACTCATATACGGTGACGGTCACGACGGGACTACTCGACCGCTTGAACGACGAGGAACTGGCAGGCGTGATAGGACACGAACTGACACACATCCGCAATCGCGACACTCGACTGCTGATCACGAGCATTATCTTCGTGGGTATTGTATCAACCGTCTTGTCGCTCGTGGTACGCATGATCTACAACCGCATGTTGTTCGGAGGCTTCAGCAGTAGTAGTGATAACCGCAACAGCAAAGGCAACGGTCTGTCGGTCGTAGCCATCATGGCTATCGGAGCAGTCTGTGCAGGCATCGCCTACCTGTTTATCATGCTGACACGCTTTGCCATTTCGCGCAAACGCGAGTATATGGCCGATGCAGGCGGTGCAGAACTCTGTGGCAATCCGCTGGCACTCGCCTCAGCCCTGAGGAAGATTTCAAATAATCCAGGTCTAGGCGATGTAGAGCGCGAAGACATTGCCCAGATGTATATCATACACCCCAAGCAGATGACACAAGGACTGATGCAGTTTATCAGCGGACTGTTTGCAACCCATCCCAGTACAGAAGAACGAATCAGGATTCTGGAACAATTCTAAGAAAAAAGAAGAGGCACATTCCTAATGGATTGCGCCTCTGCGGAGGCAGGATTCGAACGTGCGACCTCCAGGTTATGAGCCTGGCGAGCTACCAACTGCTCCACTCCGCGATGTTATTTTTCTTAAGCGGGTGCAAAATTACAAACTTTTTTTGAGATACGCAAATATTTGGGCGATTTTTTTCTGATTTTAGGATTTTTGGAACATTTTCCGCCTGTTTTCTTGCTCAATTAAAAGAAAATTCCTAATTTTGCACATTATAATTGTCGTGTGCAATTTGTAAAGACAGGAGGAGATCAGATATGTCAATATCCAAAACAAGACAGAAATTAGTAGATGTAGCGCGCCAACTATTCGCCAAGAACGGGTTGGAGAACACCACGATGAACGACATCGCCACCCAATCGGGGAAAGGGCGTCGCACGCTGTACACCTATTTTAAATCGAAAGACGAGATCTACTACGCAGTCATCGAAGGCGAGTTGGAACGCCTGAGCGACAAACTCGACGAAGTGGCAGCCCGTAAGATTCCCCCACAGGACAAGATTATCGAACTGATCTACACCCATCTGAGCATGATTCGTGAGACGGTGGTAAGAAACGGTAACCTGAGAGCAGAGTTCTTCAGAAATATCTGGATGGTAGAAAAGGTGCGCAAGCACTTTGACGATGCAGAGATAGAACTCTTCCGCAAAGTCTATACAGAAGGGAAAGAGGACGGAGAGTTTGACATCGACAATGTGGATCTTGTAGCCGATATCACCCACTATTGTATCAAGGGCCTCGAGGTACCTTATATATATGGACGTATCGCTCACGGCATGAAAGAAGAAGACACCAAGCCTCAGGTGGCAAAGGTGGTATATGGTGCATTAGGAAAATTTCAACGAAGATAACAAATTAACAAGTAAAAAACAATTATGGGATTATTAGAAGGTAAGACAGCCCTGATTACAGGTGCTGCACGCGGTATCGGAAAGGCTATCGCACTGAAGTTCGCCGCTGAAGGCGCAAACATCGCATTCACCGACCTCGAGATCAACGAGGAGACAGAGAAGGAAATTGCAGCCTTAGGCGTAAAGGCGAAGAGCTATGCTTCGAACGCTGCCGACTTCGCACAGACGGAAGAGGTAGTAAAGGCAGTGAAGGAAGAGTTCGGGACAATTGATATCCTGGTAAACAATGCCGGTATCACCAAAGACGGTCTGATGCTGAGAATGACAGAGCAGCAGTGGGACGCCGTCATCGCTGTGAACCTGAAGTCGGCCTTCAACTTTATCCATGCCTGCGTGCCCGTTATGATGCGTCAGCGTGGTGGTTCTATTATCAACATGGCTTCTGTAGTAGGTGTTCACGGTAATGCCGGCCAGGCCAATTATGCTGCTTCTAAGGCTGGTCTTATCGCACTCGCCAAGAGTATCGGTCAGGAAATGGGTCCGAAGGGTATCCGTGCCAACGCTATCGCTCCTGGTTTCATCGACACAGCTATGACTCAGGCTCTCCCCGACGATATCCGTAAAGAGTGGATCAACAAGATTCCTCTCCGCCGTGGTGGACTGGTAGAGGATATTGCCAACGTGGCTACCTTCCTCGCATCAGATATGTCAAGCTATGTTAGCGGACAGGTGATCCAGGTTGACGGTGGTATGAATATGTAATGAGGTAAGAAGTAAGAAGTAAGAGGTAAGAAGTATGGAAGTCGTTTACGAGGACAACCATATTATTATAGTCAATAAACAGAGTGGGGAGATCGTTCAGGGCGACAAGACTGGCGATCGCCCCCTTTCTGATATTGTCAAGGACTATATCAAGGAAAAGTATGCGAAACCCGGAGCAGTATTCCTGGGTGTCGTTCATCGGCTAGACCGTCCCGTTTCTGGACTGGTGGTCTTTGCCCGTACCTCGAAAGCTCTCACGAGACTGAACAAGATGTTTGCTGAGGGAGAGGTGCACAAGACCTATTGGGCCATTGTGAAAAACACGCCCAAGGAGCCAGAAGGCCTATTAACCCACTGGCTCGTGAGAAATGAAAAACAGAACAAATCGTATGCCTACACGACAGAAAAGCCTCAAGCCAAAAAGGCTATTCTGAAATACAAAGTGATAGGCCGTTCAGACAACTATTGTCTGTTGGAGGTCAATCTCATGACTGGCCGACATCATCAGATACGCTGTCAACTTGCAGCCATGGGATGTCCAATCAAGGGCGACTTGAAATACGGTGCACCTCGCAGCAATCCCGATGGCAGCATCTCACTGATGTCGAGACGGATAGAGTTTGTGCATCCCGTATCAAAAGAGACCGTCATTGCAGAGGCTCCCCTACCCCATGATCCTTTATGGCAATCGTTCGCATCGCATTCAGAACGGCGAGAACGGTGACACCCACATCGGCAAAGACAGCCATCCACATGGTAGCCAAGCCCAAAGCAGCCAGAACGAGTACAGACAGTTTCACCCCGATGGCAAACCAAACGTTCTGACGAGCAATGGCCAGTGTACGTCGAGCGATGGCGATAGCAAGCGCTATCTTAGAAGGCTTATCATCCATCAGCACGACATCAGCAGCCTCAATGGCAGCATCACTACCAAGACCACCCATGGCGACACCCACATCGGCACGAGCCAGAACGGGGGCATCGTTGATACCATCACCTACGAACGCAAGATATTCGCCCGCTCTTTTCTCTTTCAACAAGCGTTCAACATGAGCCACTTTATCGGCAGGCATCAAACCGGCATGGTACTCATTCAGTCCTAATTCGTGGGCGACATAAGCCCCAACCTCCTCACGATCACCAGTCAACATGACGGCCTTGGAGACCCCAAGAGCATGCAGACGACTGACAGCCATGGCACTATCATCCTTGATCCGATCGTTGATGACTATATGTCCGGCATACAGACCATCGATAGACACATGGATGACTGTGCCGACAACAGACTGATGGCCGTGTCCGCATTGAGGACAGTCGTGCCATTTAGCCCCCACTGCATCCATCATCTTCGTATTACCAACACAAACAAGACGATCGCCAACTCGGGCACGGATACCTTGTCCGGCAATCTCTTCTACATCGCTCACCTTGCAACCATCGGTAGCCTCATCAGGGAAAGCATCACGCAAAGCAGCCCCAATGGGGTGGGTTGAGAAATGTTCGACATGGGCAGCAAGATGCAACAACTGATGTTCATCGCACGTATCCGGATGGACCGCTGTGACAGCGAACTGTCCACAAGTAAGCGTGCCCGTCTTATCGAAAACTACCGTGCCTACTTTGGCCAGCACATCCATAAAGCCAGAGCCCTTTACCAATATACCATGGCGAGAAGCACCGCCTATACCTCCAAAGAAGGTCAGAGGCACACTGATGACCAATGCGCATGGGCAAGAGACAACCAGGAACATCAGCGCGCGATAAAGCCAAGTGGCAAACGGACCGCCAAGGAGCGTAGGAACAATGGCCAAGGCCAATGCAGCGCAAACAACCACTGGGGTGTAAATACGGGCGAAACGAGTGATAAAAGCCTCACTTCTCGACTTCTGTTCACCAGCACTCTCAACCAATCGGATGATCTTTGAAACCGTACTTTCACCAAAGACCTTCGTAGTTCGTATCCTTACCACTCCTGAGAGGTTCACGCAACCAGAGATAATCTCATCATCGGTATCAACATCTCTTGGTAAAGTCTCACCAGTCAGAGCAACCGTATTCAGCGAAGAACTACCCTCGATGACCACACCATCGAGTGGTACTTTCTCACCAGGGCGGACAATAATGATCTCACCTACAGCGACATCATCTGGCACGACCTCAACAACGTTACCATCACGTTCTACATGTGCCACATCCGGACGTATATCCATCAAGTGAGCAATACTCTCACGGCTCTTCCCTTCAGCATAGCCTTCAAAAAGTTCACCAATCTGGAAAAAGAGCATCACAAAGACAGCCTCTGGAAATTCAGTTTCTGCCCCTGGCAGGAAACCGATACAGAGAGCACCAATCGTAGCCACCGACATGAGAAAATGCTCATTGAAAGCATCGCCATGACAGACACCTTCGAAAGCCTCGATTAATGTATCGTGACCTATTAATAAATAAGGTATGAGATAGACAATCAACAACTGCCAGGTCGGCAGATTAAAATACCGCTCTATCAAGACGGCTGCTACCAACAGTAAAACAGTCGAACAGATAAGTATCAACTGATGCTTGATGCCAGACTCTTCGTGATGATGCTCATGCGCGCAACTTTCACAATGATGATGTTCATGATGATGTGCCATAACAATGCAGTTTTATTGTTTCTGGCTGCAAAGTTACGGCACATTTCATGCAACTTGGTTGCAAAGCTACTATTTCGAGAAAAGACCGTCAAGGAAAGTGTAGAAGGCGGGATCTTCACCTACCACCACTTTGACGATTTTACCTTGAGGATCGATAATGACCTTTGTAGGAAATCCCTCCACATTGTACTGGGAGGCCAGTGTCTGCAACTGTTCATCAGGACAGCGTACTTGCAGCCAAGGTAAGGCATATTCTTCTACGGCAGCCTTCCACTTGCTTTCCGTATCGTTGCAATCCACGCCCAAGATTTCCATCTTATCCTTATATTTGGCATAAGCCTCCTTCATGTGTGGGAAACCACGGATACACCAAATGCACCAAGAGCCCCAGAAGTCGATAACGACATACTTGCCACGAAGAGAAGAAAGCTTTAAGGGGTTACCTTGAAGGTCGGGCAATTCAAAATCAGGCGCCAAGCCTGCATCGGCATTGTCAGTCATCGTCTGTTCTGGTTCTGTAACCACAGACTCACTGGATTTAGGACGTTGTGT
Organism: uncultured Prevotella sp.; assembly: GCA_900315035.1. Taxonomy (GTDB): domain Bacteria; phylum Bacteroidota; class Bacteroidia; order Bacteroidales; family Bacteroidaceae; genus Prevotella. The sequence goes on along the minus strand of OMXO01000020.1, from coordinate 33,662 downwards.
ACACGAAGCGATCAGTGAGAGTGTCACCGTCAGCATCATCAATGTCAGAAATGATTTCTTCATCAGTTGTATTTTATTTATGATAACAATCGAATATGCTGTCAACTGTTTGTTGTGGCAATTTCTTTGTCAGCAGACTGACAATCCAAACAACAGGGAAACCACCCACCATGGCAATAGCGCCACAGTTGATCGGATTAATAGGATTACCGATAAGCATGTTGACCACCGTGATACCTACACCCCAGATAAAACAAGCCCAGACAGAAGCAGTTGTGACCCCACGCCAATAGAGACCGAGCATGAACGGTGCCAGGAACGCACCAGCCAAAGCGCCCCAAGAGATACCCATCAACTGAGCGATGAACGTAGGTGGATTCAAAGCAATCAACAAGGAGATAGCGATGAAGAACATGATAAGCACACGCATCACAATCACCTTACGACGCTCGATTTTCTCTGCCACGATATCGTCGATGGAGCCATCTTCAACCTCACCAGGCAACGATTTCTTGTCACGATATATCAAGTCGAGCGTCATTGTCGAAGAAGAGGTAAGCACAAGAGAGGCAAGAGTTGACATGGATGCCGAAAGAACAAGTAACACCACGAGGGCAATCAGCACGTCAGGCAGAGTGACAAGCATGGATGGCACAATGGAGTCGAAGGCCAACTTACCGTTAGGCAACACAGGAGGCATACCAAACAAACGGCCAAAACCGCCTAAGAAATAACAGCCACCAGCTACGATGAAAGCGAAGACAGTAGAAATGACGGTACCTCGCTTAATAGCACTCTCATCAGTAATGGAGTAGAACTTACCCACCATCTGAGGAAGACCCATCGTTCCGAGGGAAGTAAGCACCACAACCCCTAAGAGTCCCCATGGATCGGGGCCAAACCATGTGGCAAAACCTCCATTAACCGTGGGGTCAGCATCAGAAGGCAGAGCCGCGAGTTTTTCTACAGCCGAGAAGAGTCCACCTTGCACATTGAGTACTGCAACAATAACCGCCACAATACCAAACAGCATGATGACACCCTGGATAAAATCATTCATGGCCGTAGCCTTATAGCCGCCAAGAATCACATATACTGCAGTCAAGATGGCCATGATCACCACGCAATATTCGTAAGGGATGCCAAAGCCCATCTCAAAAAGGGTTGATATACCTTTATACACACCTGCTGTGTAAGGAATCAGAAACACAAAGGCGATGACAGAGGCCACCACACGAAGTCCCTGATCAGCAAAACGCGTTCCAAAGAAATCAGGCATCGTACGCGATTCGATATGCTGCGTCATCAGTTTTGTACGACGCCCCAAAAGAATCCAGGCCAAGAGCGAACCTATCACAGCATTGCCGATACCGATCCATGCAGAAGAGAGTCCGTATTTCCAACCAAACTGTCCTGCATAGCCGACGAAAACGACTGCAGAAAAATAAGATGTACCAAAAGCAAAAGCTGTAAGCCACGGACCCACAGAACGTCCACCTAATACAAAACCGTCAACACTGCTGGCCTGTTTACGCGTATATATACCCACACCGATCATCACAATCAGGAAGATGATGGTTAATGTGATCTTAATAATCATACTTATCTATTATATTACTTGTCAATCTATTAACTATAAATGTTCAAAACGCCACCTGCACCTGTGCTTGTAGCCAATCATAATCCTTCGAACTGATATTCTCGCCACAGAGACAACGAGTATATTGAAGTTGCAGACGGCACTTCTTATAGAACCAGTATTGTAAGCCAAGCGTCAAGTTTGTCTGATCCCAGCCTTCTACTTTTGTGTTTCGATCGAAAGTTTCGCCACTTGCCACCAAGTCGAGTGCATCTACCAGAGGGATCGATGTCGATACATAGCCACCACGACTACACACATCACCATCTTTACCTCCAAGCCATTCTGCACGAATACTGGCAGGACGGGCCTCCTTATATTTACTACCCGTATATGGTGCAGTCTTGTACTCAGCACCAACACTGTAACGGTTTCGCTTATAATTATCGCCAACTTTTATATCCGGATTCCAGGTTGCCGTATTTACAGCACAACCTGTTCCAAGATAAGTTGAAGCCACAAAACGGAGTCCATCTACAGGACGAACCTCTAACTTAGCGATAAAGTCTTTCTGATTATTCAGGTCTTTACGGTTAATACCCTGTCCACTCATCAGAGCCAGTTCATAATGAAAAAGGCCCTTTGCGAGATCTCCGTATATCTCAAGTCCCATATCACGGCCATAGTTGACGCCATGGAGAGGATCGGGGCCTTCACCAGCCAAATAAAGAACGGCTTGTGAATACACATCAATCAGTTCAAGTTGTGTAGGTGAAAGGGGGTTCTCCATTGAAAAGGAATGCTTGAACTGTCCGAGACGGACGGTCAGTGCATTGTCATTGGAAATACGATAGTCTGTATAGAATTCCTGTACAACACTCGAAAAATCATGCATAAAGAGGAAAGACCATCTATCGGTGATACGTGCTTTTGCCCATAGTAGGGTACGTTTAAGGTTGTAGGCATTGGTAGCCTTCCCGTTAGGATTCTGATAGGACCACCCTGCTTGTGCATAACCATTGAGGGTAATGCGGCTGGTGAGTTCCTTTTTCCAGTCAATCTCTTTTGTCTCTTTCTGTTGCCCCATGGCAGAAACACTACTAAACACTGCCAGTAAGACTGCCAGCGTTCTCCAATTGCAAGCTTTACGTTTCATTTTGTCATTGTTTATATTGAAAATTTAGTCCTTGCGGGGGCAAAGTTAAGTAAAAAATTGCAAATATGATAGATATTCCATCTTTTTTTTGTACATTTGCAAAAAAAAATAATCAAATAGCATATTAAAAAGAAATGAAAAAGACTGTATTATCAACTATTCTGCTATGCACAGCCGTGGTGGCTTTGGCGCAGCCTGCTGGTGGGTTTGGAGGATTCCAGATCCCAGAAATCAAATTAGAGACATCACAGGAATGGAAAGACGTGAATTATGCTGGCGACGACCAAGCCTATCACACCTGCGACATCTATCTGCCCAAACAAACGAAAGAAAGTTATCCCGTAGTAATCCACATCTATGGAAGTGCATGGTTTAGTAATAACAGCAAAGGCATGGCCGACCTTGGCACCATCGTCAAGTCACTACTCGAAGCAGGCTACGCTGTAGTTTGTCCAAACCATCGTTCGAGCATGGATGCAAAATGGCCTGCTCAGATACACGATATTCGAGCCGTTATCCGTTTCGTTCGGGGTGAGGCTGCAAAGTATAGATTCGACACGCACTTCATTGCCGTCAGCGGTTTCTCTTCTGGTGGGCATCTGGCCTCAACTGCAGCAACCACCAATGGCACCAAACAGACTCAGGTAGGTACTATCGAAATCGATCTCGAAGGTCAAATTGGCAATCATCTCAAAGAGAGCAGTATGGTGAATGCAGCCTGCGACTGGTCTGGGCCCGTTGACCTTACAGCAATGGACTGTGGTGAGCACATCACCATGGGTGACAACTCGCCAGAGGACGTACTGTTAGCATCAAAACTCGATAAGGAGCCCGACAAGTATTTGAGTCTGAGTGCTACGAACTACGTGGATTCTAACGATCCGCCAATCATCATCTTCCATGGTGAAAAAGACAACGTAGTACCAGGCTGTCAGGGGAAAAAATTCTTTGAACTGCTGAAGGCTGCAGGCGTGAAAACCGAGGCCACATTCCCTGCTGAAGGCAGTCATGGTGGACCAGCTATGTACACTGAAGAGAATCTGAACAAGATGGTACATTTCCTGGAGGAAGTTCACATAAACTCTACAAATGCAAAAACTAAACAATAGTAATAACATTATATTCCAACAATCATGACTAAAGACGGACGATTGCGAGTGGGCATCATCGGTGCCGGATGGATAGCCGAAAGGGCAGCCATCACTTTAGGCGGGCTCACAGATTGTGAGTGTTACGCCATAGCCTCGCGCACCTTGGAAAAAGCAGAGGCATTTGCTAAGAAATGGAATGTAACGAAGGCGTACGGATCGTACTCAGAACTAATAAACGACCCAGAGGCTGACCTTATCTATGTAGCCACGCCCCACTCTCACCATTACGATGTAACGAAAGAGGCAATACTGGCAGACAAACCATGCTTGGTAGAAAAAGCCTTCATGGCCAATCTTCGTCAGGCGCAAGAAATCGTAGATATTGCCCGTGAACGCAAAGTGTTCTTAGCCGAAGCCATTTGGACACGCTATCAACCCGTTGTCGGAATGGTGCGTAACCTCATCAGTAGTGGTCGCATTGGCACACCTCGGCTATTAACTGCCACCCTTGGCTACTCAATGGGTGAGAAGCCACGCATCATGCAGCCTGATCTCTGTGGAGGTGCCCTACTCGACCTTGGCGTCTATGCACTTAATTTCGTCAGGATGTTCTTTCCAGCAGATATTGTCCAGATTGAAAGCCTGTGTGTAAAGAGCAAGACTGGTATGGACCTGACAAATGCTATAAGCCTGGTACTATCAGACGGTTTACTTTGTAACTTGCAATCAAGTGCAGCCTGCGTAGGTGACAACATCGGTGTGATAGCAGGTACAGATGGGAACCTGATTATTGACAATATCAACAATCCACAGAAGATAACGGTCAACAAGCACGACCGGCTGTTTGTAGAAGACATCCATGTACCCCAGCAGATTACAGGCTATGAATACCAGTTCTTGGCCTGCCGGCAAGCACTTATCAATGGGCAGTTGGAAGTTCATGAAATGCCTCTCGAAGAAACTTTATACATGATGGAACTTATGGATAGTCTGCGCCAGAAATGGGGCGTTCACTACCCAATGGATAATCAAACATAATATTAATACAAAAACTACATGAAGGATTTTAATTATTTCGCACCAACAGAAGTGGTGTTTGGAAAATCATCGGAAGAGCAGGTGGCTTTTTTAGTAAAAAAGTATGGTGGCTCGAAAGTGCTGGTACATTATGGCGGCCAAAGTGCTGTACGCTCAGGCTTACTCGACAAGATCTGCAGTCTGCTCAGTGAGGCCAGCATACCCTTTGTCACTCTGGGAGGCGTTGTTCCCAACCCCCGTTTGTCATTGGCACAAAAGGGTATTGAACTATGCAATCAGGAAGGTATCGATTTCATCCTCGCTGTGGGTGGTGGCAGTGTCATCGACTCTGGCAAGTGCATCTCTATGGGTGTAGCCAACCCCGACATCAAGGTTTGGGCGATCTATCAAATGGCAAGAGGCTAATCCTCTCAACGGCTACTTGATAACCTTTGCAGCTATACGCTTGGCACGAGATTCCGAGTTTTCCGAGAGTTTTCCCTTCAGATACTGTTCAATGACGAGTCCTCCCATAGGAGCAGCTAAATCAGCTCCGAATCCGCCGTGTTCGACATAGACACAGATAGCAATTTTAGGATTATTCTGAGGAGCAAAGGCGATGAATACAGAATGGTCTTCACCAGGATTCTCTACTGTACCGGTCTTGCCACAGATAGAATAGCTTGTTTTGATACCCATAGCCGTTCCTTGTTCTACCGCCAGTCGCATTCCCTCTACGACTGGCGGATAGGCCTCAGGCTTTACCTTTGTATGGCGCTTTGTGAGATAACGTTGATTCTTTGTATCCTTATGGATATGGGGAATATAATACCAGCCTCGATTGGCAATAGTAACGGCAAGGTTGCAGAGTTGAAGTGGAGTGCAAGTAACATCCCCTTGACCCATACCTGCCCACCAGATAGTTTTGCCGTCCCATCCGTCCTTATAGCGACGATTCAGATAGTCAGCACCGGCAAGCAATCCTCCTTCCTCTCCCTTGATGTCTATATGCATCGGACCACCCAATCCCATCGACTGCATGTAAGAACGCCATGTAGTGACAGCCGATTCTTTTGAATCATACACAAACTCATCATTGATCATCGACCCGAAATTCAGGATAAACCATGTATTACAAGATTGAGCCAGCGCATCTTTCAGATTGAGTGGTGAACGATGTTTGTGGCAGCCCACTTTAATACTTCCATCTGTAATACCATTATTACACTCAACAGTTGTCTCTGGGGTGACTATGCCCTCTGATAGCAAAGTCAATGCTTGAGCAGTCTTGAAGGTTGAGCCTGGCGCCTGTGGTTTACCTATCGCTTGACGGACATTAGTTCCTTGAGGTGTATTTGTTGCCAAACATATTATTTCACCATTAGCAGGATTAATTGCCACAATTGCCCCAGTCTTTCCTTTGAGTAACCTTTCCCCCAATTGTTGTAACATTGGACGGAGAGTCAAAGGACCGTCTTGAGGCAGACCTTGCCCATCTGAGAACAGACAGACCAATAAGCAAATAAGAGTAGTGAGCGACTTCTTCATAGGTGCAAAGTTACAAATTAATTCTAAGAAAACGCTGAATCTCGTCAAATATGTTGTACAGATGAAACAAAAATTGTATATTTGCACCAACAAATACAAAAATAAACGCTCATGAGAATTCTTATTATTGGAGGAACGGGGACGATTAGCAGTGCTATCACCCGACAATTGGCAGCAAGCGGTCATGACCTATGGTTGCTGAATCGCGGCAATCGCAAAAACGAAGTGCCGACAGGAGTTAAACAAATCATTTGCGACATTAACGACGAGGCTGAAGTCTTACGCCAAATTGGTGATACGATGTTTGATACAGTCTGCGAATTTATCGGTTTCCTGCCCTCTCAGGTTGAGCGTGACATCCGACTTTTCAAAGGACGCACCAGGCAATATGTATACATCAGTTCCGCATCTGCATACAACAAACCAGCCCGCAGCCATTTTATTACAGAAGGAACGACGTTGGCTAATCCTTACTGGCAATACTCGCGAGACAAGATAGCCTGTGAGGAACTCCTCATGAAGGAATATCGTGAGAACGGCTTCCCTGCAACTATCATACGCCCCAGCCATACCTATTGTGAGCGTAGTGTGCCAGTCAGCGTGCATGGTCTGAAAGGTAGTTGGCAGGTGCTTAAACGCATGATTGATGGTAAACCCGTCATCGTCAATGGCGATGGCAGTTCATTGTGGACATTGACATGGAATGAAGATTTTGCCAAAGGTTTCATTGGACTGTTGGGTAATCCAAAGACTATTGGTGAAGCCTTCCAGATTATGAGCGACGAACAATTGACATGGAATCAGATATATCAATGTATAGCCAATGCATTGGGAGTGGAATTCAAGCCATACTATGTTGCATCGGATTTTCTGGCCGCCATCGCACCAAAGGAATACGACTTCACAGGCAACCTGCTAGGCGACAAATCGGTGACCGTTGTCTTCGACTGCACCAAACTAAAACGCGCAGTACCTGGCTTTCAGGCAACCACGCGTTTTGATGAAGGTGTCCGCCGCTGTGTGTCCTATCTGATGAGTCACCCTAAACTGCAGGTTGAAGAGCCAGAGTTTGATGCATGGTGCGACCGAGTCATCGACACTCTGGAACAAGCAAAAGCAAACTTCTAAACCGCTACTTCGTCTGGTTTTGAAGGACAAGGTTCCTATCTCTTGTGAAGACAGGGATAAACGACTTATCCACAGATGTAGTAACCGTCTGACCACCATTGTAATGCACGCCCGTATGATAGTCATACCAGCCGCCATCACATTTGGGAAGATAGGTCTTCCACGTTGTAACCCCCGACTCTGTCACTGGGCTGATTAGCAACGAAGGACCAAACATATATTCGTATTTTTGCTGCAAGGCCTGCGGGTCGTCAGCGAAGTCAAAGATCAAGGGGCGCATTAAGGTGTAGCCCTCTGAACTTATCTTGTCTGCACATGCTTTAATATAAGGACGCAGGCACTCGCGCTCCTTCAAGCACTTGGAAATAATGGTCTTTGCCTCATCACCATAGTTCCATGGCTCAGTATTGCTCATATAACCATGAACACGCATCAGGGGGAGATAGACACTCGTTTCTATCCAACGGAGCATCCGCTCAATATAAGCGCTGTCGGTATATTGATTAGACGGACGGAAAAAGCCGCCTGCATCATATGTCCACCAAGGAATACCAGCAGCCTGCATACCAAGTCCTGCCACAATCTGACGGCGGAAAGTCTTCCAGTCATTACCAACATCACCACTCCACATTGCAGAGCCATAACGCTGTATACCCGGGAAGCCGCATCGTGTCAGTATCATCGGTTCTTTGCCTGCTGCCACAAGGCCCTCATAGACAGCCTTGTTCACCAATAAGGGATACACATTGCGCACCTGTTCTCCAGCCCATTTCCCACCATTTACGCGACGTCCGACAAGGTCGTCATTCTCCGGTTCTGTAGCATCCTGCCACCAAGCATCGATACCTAAAGGAAGCAGACGTTCCCTGAAGTTTTTCCAATAGGATGCAGCAGCATCTGGATTAAAGAAATCTATCCAGTCTGTTCCTGGGATATAATATTGGTCGCGCTCCATCTGACGACCCACTTCCGATGTCTTGTCAATCTTTGACCACACACTGAGCATGAGTCGGATATCCATCTTATGAAGGCTGTCTGTAAGAGCCTTCGGGTCAGGATAATGATCTTCATCGAACTGCATGGCATTCCAACCATGTTTGCCCCAATATTGCCAGTCTTGCACCAAGACACTTACAGGCATCTTTTCCTCACGGAAACGATTGGCCGTCTGAAGGATTTCCTCTGAAGAATGAAAACGCTCACGACAATGAATATAGCCCAATGCCCAATCAGGCATCTGCGGACATGGTCCTGTCAGCTCTCTATAACTGGCTATAATCTCATCGGGTGTTCCAATAAACACCGTATAATCGACAGCTGTTGCAATTGGAGATCGGAATACGGTCTCATCCACTATCTTCTTATAAAAAAGTATAGGAGCGTCTCCCTTGGCGAGTTCTGCTTTTAAATGATGCTTTCCTGGTTCCAGATGGACAATGACAGAAGCTGTAGGAGGCAACCACAGATTCTGCATATCAATAACTGCTATACTATCAATCAGCAGATGGTGTCGCCTCGCCATTTTCTGACCGACATCAAGCATCAGAGAATAATCGCCTGCCTCATCAATATCCAACAGGCCTTCGTATATATGCTGTTCACGGATCTCCTGTCGTCCACCATCTGTTGAAGTGACATTAACGACCTCACGTTTGCCAGCAGCTTCGCTTTTTTCAAGAGCGACAGAGTGGTCAGCAGGATTAAAATCAGTCAATCCGTAGTTATTCCAAAGAATACCATAGCCTTTGCTGGAGAGCAGCATCGGAATAGATATTTGGGTATTTACTTGTGTCAGACGACGGGTCAGACCACGTACATTTGAATAATCATCCTGAAACTGACCAAGACCGAAAAGGCACTCATCTTCCTCTGACTTGAATGCTAAGGTTGCTTCACCTTGATTCATCTGATGACGAACACCTGTAAAGATTGTTTTGCCTGTTTTATCCATCACCCGGACTTGTTGTCGCTGAGCATCAATCACTGTCTGGATGTCTGGATTGAGCATTTCATCATGTTTCACGTAAAGCCAGTCTGGCAGACTGTCATTGACAGCAGGCTGTTCCCGATACTGAATCCTAACAGCATTTCTAGCTACTGCCTTGATGGTCAGCATACCTTTTCCAAACGGTATTTGAGCCAAGACATCGACTGAATACATAAAACACAACAAGCATGTAAGCAATAATATAGTTTTCTTCATTGTAATGATAATAAATTAGTTGGTGCAAAGTTACAACTTTTTTATTTTCTTGAAGAATAATTCGGAGTTTTTTTGTACTTTTGTACCCCAATATGATAGTATGCATCGCAGAGAAGCCGAGTGTAGCTCGGGATATAGCCCGCATTTTAGGAGCAAACAGTTCCTATGACGGGTATATGGAAGGTAACGGATATCAGGTAACTTGGACCTTTGGTCACTTGTGTACCCTGAAAGAGCCTGGCGACTACACCCAGGCTTGGAAGCCATGGGCGCTCACACAGCTGCCGATGGTACCTCAGCGCTTTGGTATCAAGCTTATTGAGGACAACGGCATCAAGAAACAGTTTGCCACCATCGAAAAACTGATGCAGGCAGCCGACGGCATCGTGAACTGCGGTGATGCCGGACAGGAAGGTGAACTCATCCAGCGCTGGGTGATGCAGAAAGCACAGGCCACCTGTCCGGTAAAACGTCTCTGGATTTCTTCTATGACTGACGAGGCCATCCGAGAGGGGTTTGCAAACCTGAAAGATCAGGCCGACTATCAGCCTCTCTACCTTGCAGGACTCTCACGTGCTATTGGCGACTGGCTATTGGGTATGAATGCCACGCGACTTTATACCTTGAAATACGGTCAGAACCGTCAGGTTCTATCTATCGGTCGTGTGCAGACACCTACCCTCGCCCTCATCGTAAACCGTCAAAAGGAGATTGAGAACTTCAAGTCTGAACCTTATTGGGTATTGGCCACTATTTATCGCGACACTACCTTCACAGCCACTAAGGGCAAGTTCACTTCAAAGGAGGAAGGCGAGAAAGCCTTCAAGACCATTGAGGGCAAACCTTTTACAGTGACGAAGGTTGAGAAGAAAGAGGGCAAGGAACAGCCGCCACAACTCTACGATCTCACCTCACTACAAGTCGATTGCAACCGAAAGTTCTCCTTCTCAGCCGAGATGACACTGAACCTCATCCAAAGCCTCTATGAGAAGAAATTCACCACCTATCCTCGTGTGGATACGCAATATCTCTCTGACGACATCTATCCTAAGTGCCCACAGACATTGAACGGTCTTTACCAGACGAAGTTTGCTGGTGTAGCACCTTATGCGGAGTTCATCAAGCCCATCGCAGGCAAGGCACTGAAGAAATCAAAACGCGTCTTCGACACCTCGAAGGTAACTGACCACCATGCCATCATCCCCACAGGTGTCATTCCCCAGAACCTCACGGATGCCGAACAGAAAGTGTTCGACCTCGTAGCCCGTCGTTTCATCGCCGTATTCCTGCCTGACTGCAAATTCTCCACGACAACGGTTCTTGGAGAAGTTAATGGAAATGATGGAGTATCCATTGAGTTCAAGGTAACTGGTAAAGAGATTCTCGATCCTGGTTGGCGCATTGTACAAGGAAAGGACAAGCAGAAAGCTGACGATGACAATGATGACAAGAAACAACAAGAGGATGAGGAGCGTACACTTCCCACCTTCATAAAAGGCGAGAGCGGCGACCATAAGCCCACACTCACAGAAAAGTGGACCACGCCCCCACCTTATTATAATGAGGCATCTCTGCTCCGCGCAATGGAAACAGCTGGTAAGTTTGTCGAGGATGAGACCCTCCGTGCTGCGATGAAAGAAAACGGCATCGGACGTCCTTCCTCTCGTGCAAGTATCATTGAGACCCTTTTCAAGCGGCACTATATCAAGCGTGACCGCAAGCGCCTCATCGCCACCCCTACAGGTATCGAACTTATCGACCTCATACGCGAGGAGCTCCTGAAAAGCTGTGAACTTACTGGTATCTGGGAGAAGAAACTGCGCGACATCGAACATCAGAAATACGATGCCCAGCAGTTTATAGAGGAACTCAAGGCCCAAGTGGCAGAAATTGTGCATGAAGTGATGAGCGACACTAGTAATCGCCGCGTCACCGTGCTCAGCGATGCTGACCTCAAGAAACTGAAATCTCCCAAGACAGAGCAGGCTCCCAAGCCCAAGACTCCTCGTAAGAAAACAACGACAAGGGAGGACTCCGCTAACACATCGCAACCTATCGAAGGTACCACCTGTCCCCTCTGCGGCCAAGGGCACATCATCAAGGGCAAGACTGCCTATGGCTGCTCACGCTGGAAGGAAGGCTGCACTTACCGACTTCCCTTCCCCGAATCCAAACTGTAATCTATGATATAGGTATGCGGAAAGACTTTCTCTATTTCTATCTGATATTGAGTTACCTGCTGCTGATGGGCTGTGGAGCGGATCAGGCTATGAAGAAAGGAGATAAATTCTATGCCATCGGTGAATATTTCGATGCAGCCACGCAGTATCGCAAAGCCTACAGTCAGACGCCAGCCAAGGAGAAAAAACTGAAGGGAGAACGGGCCATGAAGTTGGCAGAGTGCTACAGACGCATCAACTTCACCAACAAGGCCATTACGGCTTATAATAATGTGGTTCGCAATAAGCAGGAAGATTCGCTGACGCATTTCTATCTTGGACAACTTTATCTGAAGAACGGCAACTACAAAGAAGCAGCCAAACAATTCAAGATGGCATCTGACTCGCTGCCAGAGACGAATCCACACTGGCAGCTGGCTAGAAACGGACTAAAGTCGGCTCTGATGGCACCCAAATGGAAAAAAGAGGGCTCAGACTATACCGTGAAACGGGAGAACCTGTTCAATTCTCGTCGGGCAGAGTACTCACCTATGCTAACTGGCGAGGACGACAATCAGCTGTTCTTCACCTCTACCCGTAATCAGGCACAAGGCGACGAATATAGTGGTATCACTGGAGCTAAGGCTGCCGATATCTTCATGTCGCAGAAGGACGACAAGGGAAAATGGGGCAAGCCCCAGGCAATCGATTCAGAACTGAACTCGGATTTTGAAGAAGGGGCCTGTTGCTTCTCACCAGACGGTAGGACGATGTACCTGACGTTATGTAAAACCGACCCCAACTATCCCCGTTATGCCACCATCGTAGCCTCACACAGAAATGACGCCGTCTGGGGCAAGCCCTCAGAAATCGTGATATCCAAAGATTCCCTTTACAACTACGCTCACCCTGCTGTATCGCCTGATGGTGAATGGCTTTATTTTGTAAGTGACATGCCTGGTGGGCAAGGGGGATATGACCTCTGGCGCTGCCGACTACTCGGCAATGACGCTGTAGGAGCTTTGGAGAATCTAGGAACGACCGTCAACACTCCTGGCGACGAGATGTTCCCAACCTTCCGTCCTAATGGCGACATGTATTTCTCCAGCAATGGACATCCGGGGTTAGGAGGACTGGATATCTTCATCCTTAAGAAAGGTACTAGGACACTCGAGCATCCCTTGTCACCCCTGAACTCACAAGGAGACGATTTCGGCATGACCTTCGAAGGACGGCTCAACAAGGGATTCTTCTGTTCGAATCGTGGCGACAACAGAGGCTACGACCATATCTACAGTTTTTATAATCCAGAAATCGTGCAGACCGTCAGAGGATGGGTCTATGAACAAGACGGTTACGAGTTACCTGCAGCACAAGTCTATATGGTTGGCAACGACGGAACGAACCTCAAACTGAGCGTTAGAGGTGACGGTTCCTTTACACAGGAAATCAAACCTGGTGTAGATTACGTATTCCTCGGTACTTGCAAGGGATTTCTGAACCATCAGGAGCAGTTGCATGTGGAAACAGCAAAGAAGTCGGAGGAATATGTGTTACAGTTTCCATTGGCCAACATCTCTGCACCCGTGCTGATTGAAAACATCTTCTATGACTTCGACAAAGCGACGCTGCGCCCTGAGTCACAGAAGGCACTTGACGAACTCGTAAAACTTCTGAATGAAAATCCGAACATCACCATCGAACTCTCCGCGCACACAGACTATAAAGGGTCGGACTTGTATAACGAACGGCTCTCCCAGCGACGGGCAGAGAGTGTGGTTAATTACCTGATTGCGAACGGTATCGCCGCAGACCGTTTGACGCCGAAGGGGTATGGTGAAGGCAAACCGAAGAAAATCAAGCGGAAGGTTGCAGAAAAATATCAGTTCCTCAAGGAGGGCGATATCCTGACAGAATATTTCATCGTCCAACTCCCAGAGGAACAGCAGGAACAGTGCAACCAGTTAAACCGTCGCACTGAGTTTATAGTACTGAGGACAACTTACGGGCTGTTTGATAAGGCAGGTAAACTAATACAAAGCCCATCAAAAGCAGAAGCATCCAAGGATTGACAGATATTTCCGTTGTCGGAGCGGTCACAAGAAACACCTCAAGAGTCGTTACAAGCATTTGGAGGATGCTCAGTGCAGCTGACTTCAATACCATCGTTCCACCAAAGATGAAGAAGAGTCCTACACCAATGATGATACAGAACGATGTCCATAGGAACGACAGGCGGCGTGCCCGTTCCACTCTACCGTCTGGCAGATGCGTCATCACACGTTCTGTAAAGCCGTTGTCTTCAATCTGTTGCTGAGCAACCTGCTTGAAGAAGTTCTCTAACAATATTTGATCTTTATCATCCATATCCGTTTTGCTTTAAATAGTTTGCCATCTTTTCTTTTCCCCTTTTCAGATGCGACTTCACCGTATTCTCATGGATGCCCGTAATCTTGCTAATCTGATCAATCGGATAGCCGTCGATCAGTTGGAGCGTGATACAGGTCCGTTCATCAGGCTTCAACAGAGCCAAGGCGGCATAGATATCCATCTTTACATTAGAATCGCCCGAAGCAGACATCTGACGCACTGCCGTAGAAGAATCGACATCGTCTGTCGGACGATTGGCACGCACATAGTCATAAAACACATTATAAGCAATACGCATCAGCCATGTGGAAAAACTCGAAAGACTTCTGAATTTCCCAATATTCATGTAAGCTTTGATGAACGTATCCTGGGCCAGATCGTCGCTCAACTGCTCGTCACCCAACGTCTGGTTCAAGAAGAACCTACGCATAGGTGACTGGTATTTCCTGACAAGCTGATCAAAAGCCCGCTTGTTGTGAAACACAGCCACCTGGGTTACCAGAGAGAGATCGTTCAAATCGGCCATCAATTATCAATTATTGTTGTTGCAACAGATTCTTTTCCGGCATGCAAATCCATAGCACGATGTAGAAGATTAATCCGCTGAAAGCGGTGAATATCGTGAGGAATGCGTAGGCGATTCTTACCATTGTGGGGTCAAAGTCCAGATACTCGGCGATACCGCCACAAACCCCTGCCCATACTCTGTCATTAGAGCGTGTTAATCTCTTAGTCATAGTCTTGAATACTTGAATTGTTATTATTAAAGTTGTTAGGATTGTTGTCATTGCGAGAATGATTTCCTGAAGCTCCGGCCTGTCTGGCTACAAACCATTTTCCAAGACCGATGAAGAACACCAACGCACCTATACTGAAGCCAATCTTTCCAGCTGCTATGCCGAGGAAGATAGCCAAGCCTACGCCTGTAAACATCTGGCGAATACCTGCTTGATAGTCATTGCGATCCCAGTCATCCTGCTTCTCATTCAGCAAGTCGTTTGGGATGGGCTGCCCATTCTGCATAGCCATCTGAGCAAGTCTGTATTTCTCGCGACGGTTCTTATTTACAAAATAGAAGATGGCAATGATAATGCCAATTGGGGCAAACAAGAAAATGGTCAGGATGATCAGCAACACGAAGATCATTCCAGCAATATCCTTCCCGTCGAAATTGTCGAAGAAATCATCTGGGAAACCACTGACACTGAATGAGGAATGATGACGGCTAGTGACGTACTGATTGTCTTCGGCATCTTCTGCATCAGCAGTGGCTGTTGTGTCTGAAAAGGCTTCGATTGCATCCTTCGTCTTAGTAGAGTCCACCTGCTCCGTACGTGGAGTGTGGCGATGTTTCTGTGCTGCTGCGTCAACATTCATGTTGAGAGCGAGCACCATTGCGATTGCTAATAAACACTTCTTCATATCTATGATGTTTTTTGTTTTCTACACTTGTTTGACGAAACAAATTACAAATTAGTTGCAAAGATAGTGGTTTTTCCTTTATTTTTTATATCTTTGCATCGAAAATGACGAAATTACCAGAAGATTTCATCCGTGAAACAAGGCGACTGATGGGCGAAGAGCGTTTCAACCGCTATCTGGAGGCTTTCAACGAGGAAGCTCCCACAAGCATCCGCCTGAACCCACACCTCTCACAAGGTGGAAAGAGTGTAAACCTCACGGCATGTCTTTCTCCCAGTGAGGTACCTTGGTGTGAAGAAGGATATTATCTCAACGGACGACCTCAGTTTACTTTCGATCCTCTTTTCCATGCCGGTTGCTATTATGTGCAAGAGGCGTCTTCGATGTTTATTAGTCACGTGTTGCGTCATCTTGTCAAGGAGCCCGTTGACATGCTCGACCTCTGTGCTGCACCTGGCGGAAAATCAACTGCTGCAAGAAGCGTATTGCCAGAGGGGAGTTCTCTTATTTGCAATGAACCGATACCAACAAGGGCGCAGATACTATTGGAGAACATCACGAAATGGGGCTGGCCAGAGACAATCGTCACCAACAACTATCCCCGTGACTTTCGAAAGGCAAAGGCACATTTTGACATCATCCTCTGCGACGTTCCATGCTCTGGCGAGGGGATGTTCCGCAAGGATCCTTCCACCATCGGCGAATGGAGTCTGCAGAACGTTGAAAAATGCTGGCGATTGCAGCGTGAGATTGTAGCAGACGCTTGGGAATGTCTGAATCCTGGTGGCATCCTCATCTATAGTACCTGCACCTTTAACACTAAAGAGAATGAAGAGAATATACGCTGGATACTTGATGAGCTGGATGCAGAACCGATGATCATACCGACTCAGCAGGAATGGCATATCACAAGTTCGCTACTTGAAGGCTTCGATGCCCCTGTCTATCGTTTCATTCCTGGCATCACACAAGGCGAAGGTCTATTTGTATGTGCCTTACGAAAAAACGGGCAGACTGGTGGCAAACCAAAGAACCAAGGATTAGTTCAGATGATTCGCCACATGAAAGTACTCACTGACGACCTCCCGCGAGGCGAATTCCCTCAGGTAGAGCTCTCATACGCTGAGGTTCTGAAATATCTTCGAGGCGAGGCACTTGCTTTGCCTGCCGATACACCTCGAGGTATCGTTACCATCACGTATCAGGGGGTTCCCATCGGACCAGTTAAGAACATTGGCAATCGTGCCAACAACCTCTACCCTAAGGCTTGGCGCATTAAGACAACCCATCTACCCACAGAACGTGTAGAAATAATCATCAAATAAAAATATGAAACAGTATTTAGACATCCTGAACCGTATTCTCACAGAAGGTGTTGAGAAGGGAGACCGCACAGGTACAGGCACCATCAGCATCTTTGGTACTCAGAGCCGCTACAACCTTGACGACGGTTTTCCCCTACTCACCACCAAGAAACTCCACTTGAAGTCAATCATCTATGAACTGCTTTGGTTCCTAAAGGGCGACACCAATGTGAAATACCTTCAGGAGCACGGCGTACGCATCTGGAACGAATGGGCTGATGAAAACGGAGAACTTGGACCTGTCTATGGGCATCAGTGGCGCTCATGGCCCGACTACAAAGGCGGCACCATTGATCAGATACAATATGTGCTCGACCAATTGAAGAATAATCCCAACTCACGCCGCATGATTGTATCGGCTTGGAATGTGGCTGAAGTCAATGAGATGGCCTTACCTCCTTGCCACACCATTTTCCAATTCTATGTGGCAGGCGACCGCCTCTCACTCCAACTATACCAGCGTTCTGCCGACACGTTCCTCGGCGTTCCTTTCAATATCGCCTCATATGCATTGTTATTACAGATGATGGCACAAGTGACAGGTTATAAGGCTGGTGACTTTATCCATACCACAGGCGACACTCATCTCTACCTGAACCATATCGAGCAAGCCAGACTGCAGCTTACCCGTGAGCCACGTCCCTTGCCCAAGATGACATTAAACCCTGATGTCAAGTCGCTATTCGATTTCAAGTATGAGGATTTCGAACTGACGGGTTACGATCCTCACCCACATATCAAGGCAGAAGTAAGCGTATGATTTCCATTATTGCAGCAGTAGCCAGAAACAGAGCCATCGGCTACAAGAACAAACTGATATATTGGCTCCCTAACGACTTGAAGCGTTTCAAGACGCTTACTACAGGACATACGATTATTATGGGTCGTAACACCTTCCTCTCACTACCCAAAGGGGCACTCCCCAATCGTCGTAACATCGTATTGAGCCGTTCACAAAAAGATTTCCCAGGCTGCGACACTTACACTTCGTTGGAGGATGCCATCAATCATTGTGCCAGTGATGAAGACATATACATTATAGGTGGGGCAAGTGTCTATGAACAAGCTCTTCAATTAGCAGACCGTCTTTGCCTCACAGAAATAGACGACACCCCTGCAGAAGCTGATACTTTCTTTCCTCCATACAAAGACGTATGGAAGGAAGAAACACGCGAAGACCACCCCGTTGACGAGAAGCACGAATACGCTTACGCCTTCGTAGATTATATCAGAAAATAGGCAGTATCTGAAGCTGATACACCAGCGTCATTGCCATACGTCGATGACCTTCATCATTAGGATGAAGACGGTCGTTACTTGCACTCTTGAAGAACTGGGCATGTTCATCCATCAGTGGATACAGCCCACTCAGAGCATTCATATCAATGACGGGAACAGCCCACAGATTACCAGCCTCTTTGACTGACTGTACATAGGCATCGATATACTCACCACAAAGGTTAGTATAGTCTTCACGGGGCTGCCAATTGCTGTCATTGGCATAGAACTCTGCCCGATGAATAGGCGTAAGTAGAACAATCTGTTTCTTAGGATACATCCGTTTAACGTAATCCAGCGCCTTATTGATACGGCCACGATAGGTAGAATCACCCATCATAGGATAGCGATGTTTTCTATCAACGAGGTGTTTCGACTCATGAATGCCTGCCATCACCTGTTCGTCCTTTTCAACAAACCACTCTCCAATAGGGATACCCGAATTATAATCGTTTGTACCTATAAAGATAAAAATAGCATCCACACTGTCGCCATGCTCTGCCTTCAGTCGATCTGCCTGATGTGGGATATCATTCCATTGCCGTCCGCTCACCCCATAGACATAAGGCTCTATCTGCAACCAGTCTTGTAAGAATCCCCAATATTTCTTTTTCGCTCCGTTATTACGCGGATCGGTGATGGAGTCTCCGAAATAAGCCACACGCTTACCTTGCCAGGGATGGTGGATTAAGGCCTGAGAAAAGCCTGGCATAGCCAACATCATTACAAACAAAAGCGACGTTATCCGTTTCATTATTCTTAGTTTTTTAGCAATTTGTGGATGCAAAGATAATAAAAAACAAGAAAAAAAACGTACCTTTGCAGTCGTTTTGCAACAAAACACCATTTTTTTAACTATTTTATCACAAAATGTACAAACCAACATTCAACATGAAGCGCCAGGTCCTGGTTTTCCGTCATTTCGGAAACAAGGGCTACTCGCTATTCAGTTGTCTGGGGCGCGAAGTTGTATGCAGCGTTCTCTCTGTAGCAACACTGACGTATGCTTCTGCAGAAAGTGTCTCGACAAATCCTGTCGCAACCGACTCCACCTCTATGACAACGGCTCGCGAGATGCGATTGGAGGAGGTTTCCATAACCGGCTCCAGGGCGCCCCTGACAAGAAGTCAGGCTGCGAGAATGGTAACTGTACTGGATCGTGCTGATATTGCGCAGGCGCCAGTACAAAGTATTAACGATCTACTGAAATACGCTGTAGGTGTAGATGTCCGCCAGCGTGGACCCATTGGCGCGCAGACAGACATCTCGGTAAGAGGCGGAACCAGCGAACAAATCATCATCTTACTTAACGGCATTAACATCTGTGATCCACAGACAGGCCATAATGCGATGGACTTGCCTGTAGATTTAAGTGAGATTGTGCGTATTGAAGTACTTGAAGGACCAGCAGGACGTATCTATGGCACCTCCTCACTTGTAGGAGCCATCAACATCGTCACCCATCCAATAAGTAAGACAAGTGCCGACGTCAACATCGAAGGCGGCTCTTTCGGTTATCTCAAGGCAAGTGGCAGAGCCAATCTGGCAAAAGGGAAATGGAACAACCAGATGAGCGCAGGCTATAGCCGCAGCGACGGATACAGCCGTTCTAAGGCAGGTAGTCTGAACACAGACTTCAGTGGCAGTAAGGCATTCTATCAAGGTGAGTATGACGATGATGATGTCAACATCCACTGGCATATTGGCATCGCCGACAAAGGCTGGGGGTCAAGCACTTTCTACGCTTCACCCAAATGGCAGGCCGACAATCAATATGAGCATACCACGAAAATCTATACGGCTATCCAAGCCAGTACCAAGCGCGGTCGTCTCCACTTCGCCCCGAGTATCTACTGGAACCAGAACCGTGACCGCTACGAAGGCTATCGCGGACAAGCCGCCAAGATGAAATACAACTATAACCGTACAGATGTCTATGGCGTGAACCTGAGCAGCTATTTCGACTGGGCTGCTGGTCGCACAGCCTTTGGCGCAGAACTCAGGAATGAGGATCTTGTCAGCGGAAACCTAGGAGAGCCGCTCTCTCAGATACATCATATCAAAGGGACGGACCGAGATTACACACATGGTATCAATCGAACAAATATCAGCGGTTACCTCGAACATAACCTCCTACTCCACCATTTCACACTTTCAGCAGGATTAGTGGCCGTGAAGAATACCTGGAGCAATATGAACATGACCGTCTATCCTGGTATCGACATCAGTTATCGACCAGGTAATGGCTGGAAACTGCATGCCTCGTATAACACTTCACTCAGGATGCCTTCATTCACAGAGATGTATTACAAAGTTCAGGGTTACAGTGCCGACCCTCACCTAAAACCAGAGGAAATGCAGGCTGTGGAAGTTGGTATCAATTGGAACCATAAGTTTCTGGATGCCTCTGTCTCGGGATGGCATCATCACGGCAAGAATATGATCGACTGGATAATGGATACCTCAAAGGGAGAACAGGCGGTTTGGGAAAGTGTAAACCACACGACCATCAACAGTGTAGGACTGGAAGTATCGGCAGGGCTGGACTTCCGTCAACTACTGCCCAGCCAACACGTACTGAAGAGCCTGAGGCTCAACTATAGCTATATCGATCAAGATAAGAAGCAAGAGGAAAACATCGTATCACAGTATGCCCTCGAATACTTACGTCACAAATTCATCGGCAACCTCAACTTGCAGTTGACCCGGAAACTGGAATTGGGCATTTCTACCAGATGGCAGGACCGCGTGGGCACATACACCGACTTCGACGGCACCGCAAACGACTACAAGCCCTATTTCCTAACCGATGCCCGCGTGGCATGGAAAGAGGCCCATTGGACTTTCTATGCCGAGGCCAATAACCTCTTCGATATAAGTTACCATGACTACGGTCTCGTAGAGCAACCAGGACGATGGCTGATGGCAGGCGTAAGCCTTCATTTCTAAACAAGAAAACAAAAAAAAGAAGGGATGCCGAATGGGCATCCCTTTATCCTTTAAGTTTGAAAGAATTTTCTATACTCTCAAGTTCTGAAGAGAAAGCCTTGTCTATTTTCAGGCGATTCTCTATAGTATTACAACTGTGAATAACAGTTGAGTGATCGCGATTACCTATCAACTGGCCAATGCGCCCTGCAGGCATCTTGGTGTATTTCTGAGCCAAGTACATTGACACCTGACGGACTTGTACATACTCTCGTTTTCGGCTCTTACTGAAGACATGGCGCTGCTCCACTCCGAAATGGCCACAAACCTTCTCAAGTATATCGTCTATCGTCAATGGGTTATTGTCAACCTTCACAGCACGCTTGATAACACGCTCGGCCAGTTTCATATCGATACTAGAGTTATATACTATCGAATAGGCCATCAGCGAGTTAACTACGCCCTCCAGATCTCTGACGCTGCCATTTGCAGTTTCCGCAATATACAAAATCACCTCCTTGGGAATCTGCAATCCGTCACGACGGCATTTAGCATTCAGAATATCAACACACAACTGAACATTTGGCTTTTCAAGTTCGGCGATCAAGCCACAGGCAAAGCGCGTCAGCAGACGATCTTTCATTCCTTGCAAATCTACAGGCGGACGATCACTGGCCAGAATAATCTGTTTACCACAACGGAAGAGGTGGTTGAAAATATGGAAGAAAGTATCGAGCGTCTTCGGTGAGTTCATCCATTCTTGGATATCATCCACAATCAGCACGTCAATTGACTGGTAGAAGTTAATGAAATCGTTAGTCGTATTATGGCGTACCGAATCTGTAAATTGAACCTGGAACAAACGGGCAGACACATAGAGCACACGCTTTTGAGGATAGGTCTCCTTACACTTCACGCCAATCGCGTTAATCAGATGCGTCTTACCGCAACCCGATGGGCCATAGACAAAGAACGGATTAAACGTTGTCTTCCCAGGGTGCTCGGCAATCGACAAGCCAACAGTTCGTGGCAGTTTATTGCTATTACCTTCTATATAATTTTGAAAAGTCTTTTTCGGATCAAGCTGAGGATTCAACTGTTGAGGCACCACTGCATCAAGAGTTGTAGGCGCCTTATTACCACCCTTCAACGGCTGTGGACGTTCAATCTCAGCTGGCTGCTCACTGTCCATTTCCTGCACAAAGCCGTGCCCCTTGTCTGTTACAATCCGGTAACGCAGCTTCACGTTCGGTCCGATCACACGAGCAAACACCTTACTTAACAGTCCCACGTAGTACTGCTCCAAGTACTCGTACACATACGAGCTCGGAACCTGCACCAACAACTCTCTTGTTGTCTCAGAGAAGTTCTCAAAGACAATTGGTGCGAACCACGTTTTAAACTGCTGCTCGGTAACGTTTGCCTTTATCAGTTGTAGGCAGTTGTCCCAGAGCGCCTGATGATTATTTCTCATTGGCGATTGCTTCAAATTAGATACAAGACTTAGGCTTGTGAGTTTATAATTGCGGTGCAAAGTTCGCACTTTTTTTTGTATTATCCAAATCCCCCCAAATGCCCTCCGTGTGTACAATCATTCATAACTTGTTCATTTTTCAGCAGTTATGATGTTTCACGATTTTGGGTGAATTTTCGTCTCTTGCAATTCTAAAAGCATCTGATAATCTGCACCTTACACGATTCGCTTTTAGTCGTCATCAATAAATTATACGACAAAACAAACATAGAAAAATGCGGAAAATAGGGAATTTCTCCTAAATTGACACAGATAGGACTCAAGCATTCCCTATTTAGACAAATTTTAAATTACTTATCTTTTTTGCCAAAAATAGAGAAGTGTACGTAACGTTTGGGATGGGCTTTCAGATCTATCATCAACGAGTCTGCATGCATCATCGTCGCATTCAAGTTGTTATAGAGTTCTGGGTCGCGCATCAGCAGTCCGAGGGTCCCATCATTGCTATTCAGTTTGGCTGTCATCTGCTCAAGATTCTGCAACGTATTGTTCACCTTGTTCATGGTGGTGGCAATGTCCAGTTCGTTCAGGTTACGCGTCAAGTCGTTGGCATTAGCCAGCATGCCGTCGGCATTCTTCACCAGATTCGGCATCTGCCTGTTCAGTGTAGCCGTCATCGCATTCAGTTCGTTGGTAGTCGTTGTCAGGTTATCCGTTATCTGATCGATATGGTGCAATGAGTTCTTCAGTGCAGGATCAGACAGTAGCAGGTTGACATTCATCAGGATAGAATCCAGTTTGGGCAACATCGCCTGAATCTGCGGTAACATACCCGCAGCCAATCCCATCATGCCTTCATGGATGCCTCCTCTGATTGTGTCACCCGGCTGCATCAAATCGACAGGATTCTGACCAAGAGCCAGTTCCAGTTTGATATTACCAAGCAGGTCACTCACAATCGCGGCACTGGTACCTTTCGGGATCCGCATCTCTTTATCGAGACCGATTGACACAACAATACTATTCTGCTGCTCATAATTGTAGATAATATCCTGCACGACGCCTACACGGAAACCATTCGCATAAACAGGACTTGAAGGTGTCAATCCGCTGATATCACTGAACTGCACATAATAATTCTGGGCAGTCGAAAACAATTTCTTGCCCTTCAGAAACTGCAGACCGAAATACAATACGACAACACCTACTATGGCTACGAGCGCTATTTGGATTTCTTTGCTAAACTTCTTCATGTTGTGCCAAAAAATTATCTGTTTCTATTACTCTTAAACTCACGGATGGCGGCGTTTACATCCATTTTGTTACCATTCTTAAAAGCAATGATAAATGCCTCGGGGAACTTTTCCGTCACTTGCCTGCGCAAACGGAGTATTTCGTTATAGTTTTCCGATGCGCCTACTGTATATTTGTACAAACCACCCTCTTGATAACTGCTCACATCAGCCAGACCTTTGAATCGGGCATGTGCTTCTTTTAGTGGTATCGAACTTACCAGGAACTGTACCTTAAAGATAGGTACGACCTTGACGACTGGAGCCTCTGCCGGTTCTTCTGCAAGCTGTTTTGTCTGGACAGGCTCTTCCTTCACTGGCTCTTGCCTCACAGGTTCCTGTCTCACCGGTTCTTGTCTTCTTACAGGCTCTTGCCTTGCAGACTCTCCTTTGGAGCGCACCACCATAATTTGTTCCTGAGGCACCATTTTCTCCTCCTGAACCGGTCTCTGCAGATCTTGTGGTGCACTGACATCCTCCTGAGCCGCCCTTACTTTCTCTCGTGTCCCTCTTACCTTCTCATGTGGCACACTTACTTGCTCTTGTGGCACGATTTGCGGTATCTCTACGATTCTATTCCGGGATTCTGGCTCCGGCTGAAACGGGATGGTGATATTCCCACCATGCTTTTTCCTGTAAGCCAGGAAAGCGTTAAAGAAGCCACGGGCATAGCGGTCCTCTGCTTCTTTGGAGTTCATGAATTGCTCTTCGTCTCTGGTGGAGATAAAACCACACTCTACCAAGCAGCCAGGCATCGACGAGAGGCGCAGCACGGCGAGGTTATCCTGCTGGGCACCCATATTCTGACGCCCTGTTGCCTGACACACATAACGCTGCATATACTTAGCCAACTCCACGCTATTCTCCATGTTCTTGTCTTGGATGAATTCAAACATGATGTTACTCTCTGGAGAATTCGGATCGTAACCCTGATAGGTCTGCTTATAGTCTTTCTCAAGCAAGATGACGGAGTTCTCACGCTTAGCCACCTCAAGATTCTCAAACACACCAGTCTTCTTTCCCGTCCTTTTACTCGTACCGAGGGTATAGGTCTGGAAACCACGCGCCACTCGACCTCTCGGCAGTGCATTAATATGAATAGAGATAAAGAGATCTGCCTTATTCTGGTTTGCAATCTCTGCCCTTCGATATAGTTCCACGAAACGGTCTGTCTTACGAGTATAGACAACTTTGACATCGGGACAATTGGTTTCCACCATTCTACCGAAGGCCAAAGCATAGCGCAACGTCAAGTTTTTCTCTTTCGTAACAGCGCCCACTGCACCTGCATCATGCCCGCCATGACCAGCATCAATAACCAGAGTAAACCTGCTGTTTGCAGCATCAACAGATGCCACAAAGCAACATATCATTATCAGGAAAAACAATAACTTCTTTCGCATACATGATAGAAAAACGGTGCAAAATTACGCATTATCCGCCAAAAACCAACAAAAATTAGATAGTTTTATCATTTATTAAGTGTATTTCCACGCTTGCCCCTGCGCAGTCAGCCCCCATCGGGGGATTCAACTTCGTCAGTTTCAAATCGATGGAAGTGACATCAGGAAAGGCTTTCACGATGGCTTTCACGATGCGTCCCGCTACATGTTCAAGCAACTTAGACGGTATCGCCATTTCCCGCTGTACGAGCTGATAAAGCTCGGCATAGTTCAACGTGTCCTCCACATCATCGCTCTGCATAGCCTTCTCAAACGCAATGCCGACACGCACACTCACGAGGAAGTCCGCCCCCACCCTTCCTTCCTGGGGCATCACCCCATGGAAAGCATGGAAACGGACATCCTGCAACTCGATATATGAATCTTTGATTTTCAATGGGCAATTCTATTATCCACAACGACTTGAACCACAATTCTTACAGATGAGACAGCCTTCCTGATAAATCAGACTCTCGTGGCCACAGTTAGGGCATTTCTGTCCCTTGGCCTCTGTTCCATCCGTCACATATTTCTTCAGAGCCCGCTCCACACCGTTTTTCCAGGTGTTGATGCTTTCGCTCTTCAACTGCAACGACGACACAAGTTTTATCACATGATCTATCGGCATACGGTAACGGAGCACACCAGAGATCAGCTTGGCATAGTTCCAATACTCTGGATTGAACTTCTCAGACAAGCCTTCCACCGTTGTCTTGTAGCCGCGCTTGTTCTCAAACTGGAAGTCATAGCGTTTCGTTCCGTCAGGATTCACCTGCTTGATAATCTTGCCATGAGTCACGGTCTTCGGTAGGATGATACCCTCGTCATCATCCTGCAGACCAGTGAAGATCTCATAAGGATAGCCGTCGAGCAATCCGACGAGAGCCACCCATTTCTCTTTATTGTTCTGGAAACGCACCACGTCGCACTCCAGTACAGCCGGGCGCACCTCTGTCACCTCCGGATGCTTACATGGAGCCACCACAGCCTTCTCCTCCAGGTTATTATCCTTAGCCTGATTCTCGTCCTTCTTCTCTTTCTTCACAGAGACCATCACACCAGCCCTACTACCGTCGCGATAGATAGTACAGCCTTTACAGCCACTGCGCCAAGCCTCTACATACAGACGGTTTACGAGTTCCTCATCCACATCGTTAGGCAGGTTAACCGTCACGCTGATGGAGTGATCCACCCACTTCTGGATAGCACCTTGCATCCTCACCTTCATCAGCCAGTCCACATCATTGGCTGTAGCCTTATAATAAGGTGATTTCTGAACCAGTTCATCGATTTCCTCTTGTGAGTAGTGCTGTTCTGTGTCGTAGCCGTTCACCCGCATCCACTCCAGAAATTTCGGATGATAGACGATATACTCCTCAAACGAGTCGCCCACCTCATCCACAAAATCTACATGAGTCTCGGCATCGCCGGGGTTAACCTTTCGGCGACGCTTGTAGAAAGGCAGGAACACCGGTTCGATACCACTGGTGGTCTGCGTCATCAGCGATGTTGTACCCGTCGGAGCAATGGTCAGACAGGCGATATTTCGCCTACCATATTTAGCCATGTCGGCATACAACTGGCCATCGGCCTCCTTCAGACGGAGGATAAAGGGATTATTCGCCTCACGCTTCGCCTCATAGATGTCGAAGGCACCACGCTCCTGCGCCATCGTGACAGACGAACGATAGGCACTGAGCGCCAATGTCTTATGCACTTCTACAGAGAAGTCTGTGGCCTCCTGCGTACCATAGCGAAGACCCATGGCGGCAATCATGTCGCCCTCAGCAGTGATACCTACACCCGTACGGCGGCCTTTTCCACTCTTCGTCTTGATTTTCTCCCAAAGGTGTATCTCTGCACCTTTCACCTCCATCGACTGCGGGTCTTCTTTCACCTTCTCCAGAATTTGGTCAATCTTCTCCAGTTCCAGATCCACGATATCGTCCATGATTCGCTGTGCTTTCTGCACATGCTGCTTAAACAGGTAGAAGTCGAAACGTGCATGATCGGTAAACGGATCGACGACATAGTTATAAAGGTTGATACTCAGCAGTCGGCAAGAGTCATACGGACAGAGGGGGATCTCTCCGCAAGGATTCGTCGATACCGTCCGGAAACCAAGGTCTGCATAACAGTCGGGTATACTCTCGCGCAGGATGGTATCCCAGAACAGCACACCAGGCTCAGCACTCTTCCAAGCGTTATGCACAATCTTCTCCCACAAGTCCTTGGCAGAGATTTCCTTTTCAAACGTCAGGTCTGTATCACCCGATTTCCCCGCTTCGACGGAACCATCAACAGGGAAACGCTGTACATAGGGCTTATCGTTCACGGCTGCCTCCATAAACTCGTCGTCGATCTTCACCGACACATTGGCACCCGTCACCTTGCCCTCGGTCATCTTCGCATCGATAAAAGCTTCTGCATCCGGATGCTTGATACTTACCGAGAGCATCAGGGCACCGCGACGGCCGTCTTGTGCCACCTCGCGCGTACTATTACTATAACGCTCCATAAACGGCACCAGTCCCGTTGAGGTCAGTGCCGAGTTGTTGACTGGCGAACCCTTGGGACGGATATGACTTAAGTCGTGACCGACACCACCGCGACGCTTCATCAACTGTACCTGTTCCTCGTCGATACGCAACACGGCTCCGTAAGAGTCGGCATTGCCGTCGAGTCCGATCACAAAGCAGTTCGACAGCGAAGCAATCTGGTAATTATTGCCGATACCCGTCATCGGACTGCCTGCAGGCACGATATACTTGAAGCGGTCGAGCAACTGGAAGATCTCCTCTGCCGACATAGGATTCTTATACTTTTTTTCAATGCGGGCAATCTCATTGGCAATGCGCCAGTGCATGTCCTCGGGCGATTTCTCATAGATATTACCGAAACTGTCCTTCATCGCGTATTTGTTCACCCAGACGCGAGCTGCCAGTTCGTCACCGCCGAAATAAGATAGAGAGGCCTGATAAGCCTCTTCATAGGAATAAGTTTGCTTCATATCGTTAGTTCTAATCAATTCTGGCTGCAAAGATAACGATTTGTTTTCTATTACGGAACACTTTTTGGAGATTTCTTCAGAAAAAGTTTCCCTTTTCGGAAAACTTTACTTACCTTTGCAGCCAAAATATTTTTGCTTATGAAAACCATTCTCACACGAAGAACCATTCGAAAGTACGCTGATCGCGAAGTCAGCGAGGAGTTGTTGAACCGTCTGTTTACTGAGGCTGCGCGCACCCAGACGATGGGTAACCTGCAGCTCTACAGCGTCGTCGTCACCCGCGACCCAGCGATGAAAGAGCAGCTCGCGCCTGCACATTTCAACCAACCGATGGTCAAGCAGGCTCCTGTAGTTCTCACCATCTGTGCCGATTTTAATCGCACCAGTTTCTGGGCCAAATGCAGAAAGGCCGAACCTGGATACGACAATTTCCTTTCGTTTATCAATGCTGCTACCGATGCACTGCTCTATACACAGACACTCTGTAACCTGATGGACGAGGAAGGACTGGGTTATTGCTACTTAGGCACTACCGTTTATCAGCCCCAGCAGATTATTGACATCCTGCAGTTGCCCAAGCTCGTGATGCCTGTAGCCACACTGACCGTAGGCTGGCCAGCAGAAGAGCCCCCACTCTCCGATCGTCTGCCTCTAGAGAGTTTCATCCATCAGGAGACTTACCACGATTATCTGGCTCAGGATATCGATACCTACTACAACTACAAGGAGAACCTGGAGGAGAATCGCAACTTTGTGAACATCAACCACAAGGAAACCCTCGCCCAGGTGTTTACCGATATCCGCTACACCCGTAAGGATAACGAGGCGATGTCGCGAACGCTCTTCGAAACCTTAGTCCGTCAAGGTTTCCTGCCCTACACTATTCTGCGAGGACATATTTAGGCACGGATTACGCGGATTACACGGATTTTTAAGGCACGGATTAACACGGCTTTTTTATAAAAAGACACGGCTTTAGCATTGCAACTAAGGCCGTGTCTTAAATTTATTTAAGCCGTGTAATCCGTGCCTAAAAATTATTCTATTACGATGGGCTTGTACTTTGGTACGAGCGTCTTCATGATGCACCAGCCTATGAGATAAGCCACGGCACAGATGCAGAACACTACCATGTAGGCTGCAGGCTTGCCTTCAAAACCAAAGAACTGGAAGGCACTACCCTGAGCGGCTGCCCAAGTAAAGAATTCACCAGAGCCCATGTTGATAGCCATGGAACCGAAGCCACCTGTCATGGTTCCCAGACCGACGATTGTACCGATTGTTGACTTGGGGAACATGTCGCCAATCGTAGAGAACAGATTAGCACTCCAAGCCTGATGACCTGCACCCAACAGACCGATCAGGATGGCTGGCCACCAAGCGCTATAGGCACCCAGAGGCTGAGCAAGCAGACCGAGCACTGGGAAACATGCAAATATCAGCATCGCACGCATACGTCCAAGATAAGGATTCATGCCCTTCTTGTCAACAAAGTAGGTAGGCAGATAGCCACCGCCGATAGAGAGCACGGTCACAATCAGATAGAGTGTGAAAATGAGCATGATACCCATCGCTGAGTCGGAGGTGTAACCATATTGGTCGCTGAAATAGGCAGGTGCCCAGAAAAGGAAGAACCACCACACGCCATCGGTCATAAACTTGCCTACGAGGAAAGCCCAGGTCTGACGGAAGGTAAAACATTTCATGAATGGAATAGCCTTCTCCTCCTTCGCTTTCGAACGATCCTGGACTTCAGCCAGATCGTTGTCTTGTTCGATATAGTTGAGCTCAGCCTGATTCACACGCTTGTTCACACGGGGTTTGTCGTAGAGCCATATCCACAAGCCCATCCACACATAACCTAACACACCGATAATAATGAATGCCATTTCCCAACCCCATGCACGAGCCAGCAGAGGAATGGTGGCAGGCGCAGCCAAGGCACCTACAGAGGCACCACTATTGAAAATCGAGGTAGAGAATGCACGGTCTTTCTTGGGGAAATACTCCGCCGTAGCCTTGATAGCTGCAGGGAAGTTACCGGCTTCACCGACAGCCAGAATCAGACGACAGCTCAGGAATAGCCATACGGAGATGGTGGCTATGGCCACCGCAGCATCGCTTCCTGCCTGGACAGCGCGCAGAGCTTCGATAGAATCATATCCCTCGATATTCATGGCTACCCATCCGCATCCGGCATGCATTACAGCACCAGTGCTCCATACGAAGATGGCAATCAGATAACCTTTCTTGGTTCCCATCCAGTCGATAAACTTTCCTGAGAACAAGTTGGCAATAGCATAGAACAGTGAGAAGAGACCGGTTATCTTACCATAGTCGGCATCCGTCCAGTGGAAGTCAAGGGCAATGAAGTCTTTCCAGGTTAGCGACAAGACCTGACGGTCCATATAGTTCACGGTTGTTGCTAAGAATAGCAATGCACAGATGACCCAACGGAAGTTGGACATTTTTGTAGTTTGTACAGGAGCCATAGTTATCTGATATCTATTACGGGAATATTATCTTTATCATTATAGTAGAGGTTCTCACCAGCCATACCCCAGATGAAGGTATAGTAATAAGTACCGGCAGCAGCGTGCATGCTCCACTCGGGCGACATGATGGCCTGCTCATTATGAAGCCATACATTGCGGCTCTCCTGAGGCTGACCCATCACGTGCGAGATGGTCTGACCTTCAGGCAGATTGAAATAGTAGTAAGCCTCGATTCGGCGACCATGGGTGTGAGGAGGCATGGTGTTCCACACAGCTCCAGGGTTGAGCTGGGTGAGACCGAGCTGCAACTGGCATGGCCCCTCCTCCAGCACATCGTTCACGATGAGCTTATAGACCGTACGGTTGTTGGCTTCCTCGACAGTACCTACAGGTCCCCAGACAGCGGCCTTCAACGAGCCCTTGCGTCCATCGAGGGTAATCCACTGCGTCTTGTAATGCTGGTGAGCTGTCGCAGAGTTCAGGTAGAACTTGGCAGGGTTCTTGGGATCCTTCGAACGGAACAAGACTTCTTTGTTCACATCCTTGTCCTTGCCGATATGGCCGCGACCGACGTAGAGTGCCTCTTTCGGAGAAAGCGCATACTCCTTACCATCCACGATCACCACACCATCGCCCAGACCACAGTTGACGATGCCGATCTCGCGGTTATAGAGGAAATATTTCTCTTTGATAGTATTGTCAACATCAAGACCTAACTCCCAGAAATTCTCCAGCTTCAGCGTGGTGTTGACCGGCATGGCGCCACCGAAGATGAAACGGTCGTAGTGTGAATAAGTCAGCAGGATAGAGTCTGCTTCCATCACCTTTTCCATGACAAAACGCTCGCGGAGCAACTTGGTGTCGTAGTGCTTCACGTCTTCAGGATGGCAGGCTGTCTGGAACTTCACGTGCTGTGCACCGACAAACCTGTCTGCCTCCTGTGCATGAGCGACTTGCGTCGCCATACAAAAACTAAAGAATGAGAAAATAATAAAGATCCTCTTCATAATGATATTTTTTTAATTATTACATTTTTGCATTTTTACATTCTTCCGCCACGATGAGTTTGCGATTCCATATCACCATACCGATCGTGATAAGGGTCAGAACACCTGCGCCGATATAGGCCAGATTGTTCACGCACTTATAGATTACCCATCCGAAGAGACTAGAGGCGAAGTCGAGGGCACCAGCCTGGAATCCCTCGGGAATCTTAGCAGCAGGATCCTGCGTCTGTGCATATACCGTCTGGGCTGCCTGAGTAAATGCAGGAGCCATGTCGGTAACAAACCAGAGACCGATACCAACCGTCACGATACCGACAATCAGCGTCTTCACCACATTACCCTTCGTATAGGGCAGTACCATGACAAACACATAGAACATACCAGCCAGCGATGCCAGCGGCAGGAACTCATTGCCGGGCAGTGCCACAGCCATCAACAAGGCCAGTGGAATCAGGATCAGCGAGGCCACCAGAGTGGTAGGATGACCGATGACTAGTGCAGGCGACATGCCGATATATACTTTCTTGCCTGCCCATTTCTTCTGTACCACCTCCTGTGTCTTCTCAGCGATCGGTTTCAGTCCGTCGATGAAGAGCTTCGTGATACGCGGTATCAGTTCCATCACGGCACCCATCGTCACACCCAGGAAGAGCACCTTCTTGATATCCAGCTGTGCGACAGCACCGATCAGCGCACCCACGATCACACCCAGTACGATAGGCTCACCCAGCACACCGAACTTCTTCTTCAGGCCTTCGGCATCGATATCGAGTTTTGAGAATCCTGGAATCTTGTCGAGCAGCCAGTTGATGCCGATAGCAAAGGCTGTAAAGCTCTGACAGAAAGGCTGTGGGATAGAGATACCGTCCATATCGTCATAGTAGCTCTGGAATTTCGAAGCCGTCAAATCAGCCATCACCAGCGTGATAATATAGCAGACGATAGCGGCAAAGTAGCCCCATGCCAGACTCTGGTCCATCACGAAATAAGCCACCGCTCCGATAAAGGCGAAATGCCAGTAGTTCCAGAGGTCGATGTTCACCGTGCGCGTACATTTAGTGATTAGCAATAGGAAGTTCACGCCTAGACAGATGGGGATGATGAGTGCACCCACGGCGGTGTTATAGGCGACGGCAGCCGCAGCAGGCCATCCCATGTCAAACACACCGAGTTGCAGATCGTAGAGTCTGGATATCTCGCTCAGCGGTCCGCCGAAATTATTCGTCAGCAAGGCTGTCACAATGCCAAGTCCCACGAAACCGACACCCACGTAAAGGCCTGATTTCAGCGACTTACCGAACTTCATGCCGATACAAAGACCGATGATGGTAAATAGGATAGGCATCATGACGGATGCACCCAGACTGATAATGTAACTGAATACTTGTTCCATTTGTTTTATATTAGTTCTTTTTTCGTTTTAGTAATGCCCAAGGCGCTGCAAAGTTACGAAAAAATTACGAAACGTATTGCATTTCGCCTTCTTTTTTTACGTTATCGTTTACAAACACCTCCTACTAGGGCCTGGCCCCAGTAGGAGATTTTTCTTCATTTAGGCTGCAAGTCGGCATACTCGCGGGCGACATTTTCGATACACGGACAGTCCTTATGCGGGTTCAGGTCGTGGTGACCTACGATCAGGGCCTTCGGATATTTCCGATGCAGCACCTCCAGCAGCTGCAGCATCGCCAGCTTCTGC
>OMXO01000059.1 GCA_900315035.1 uncultured Prevotella sp. | reverse complement strand
CCGTGAGGTTTGCGATATGCCCAGCCGTCGCTACAATCACCCCAGCATCATGCTGCAGGCCGAAGGCAACTACAGCAATGCCCACGGCACACCTTGGGTGTATAGCCATCAGAAGATCGGAAAGCTGGTGGGTGCGCCCGTACCAGGCACCATGAGTTCTGTGAACTGGGAACGGCTGCAAGACAGTTCGCTGATCTTCGGTGTACCCGTCATCGGCTATCAGTTGCCCGATGGCTCTTATCTGGAGAACACCCAGCTGGAGCCCGACATCCTCATCTTGAACCGTCCAGAAACCGTCGTCACTGGCACCGACCTCCAGTTAGAAGCCGCCGTCCGCGAACTGCTGAAAGGTCTCTAACCCGACGAAAAAGCACGAGACTAGTAACGATCCATAGACTCCAATACGACATGAGGGTTCAAAAGGCCCTCATGTTTTTGTCGCACATCAATCACATGAAATGAAAAAAGAAATAAACAGCAGCATACCTCATTGGCACCCCTCTTGCATAGCCTATCACATGATTATTACTATCTCTGACAGCCCCATCACCCTCCACTTTTCCAAGCAGAGAGTTATTGCTATTCCTGACTGTTCCATCAGCATCAATCTTAGCCATCACAGAGTTACATTACGACAAACCATAGGTTACATTACGACAAACAGGTGCTTACATTACGAGTAAACACCAGTCCATCACCCCCTAATAATTCACTTTAATGGATGTTCAATGCAAAAAATAAAAATTGAAGAGATTATTAATGAAGCCCCATAGGATGAAGAAGCTTAAGCTTTTGTTGACAACTCTTCGATGAAAAAACGGATGGCTTCCTTTAGTGGAGCTATTTCGTTTTTGATGATCCAAAGAATCTGGGCCGCATCAACATCAAAATAATGATGGGCAATAATATCCCTCAGTCCTTTTACATTCTTCCAAGGTATAGAAGGATAAGTGGGCAAAAGCTTACCATCAGTTGTTTTATCCAGATTCTTCAGACTTTCACCAATCGCGATTAGCAGCATACATGTTGCATCTAAAAGAACCATACCTGACGATGAACAAAGGAAATCGTCAATGGTGTTGACATCTTTAGTCCGCTCTTCAAGTTTCTCTATAGCAGAAAGGATGTCTTCGAGAATATCTAATGCGATACCTTTTGTTTCAGAAGATAAAGATTCCATCCTTTAATATGCGTTTTCTTAAACGAGGATTCAGATTCTGGTGGTTACGAATAATATCGACTGGAGTGCCAGTTTCCTTCTCTAAAAACTCTTTGGCATCCATCAGTAAGAATGGATTAGCAGTTTCAGTATCTACAAACAAATCAATATCACTACCTTCCTTCTGTTCTCCTCTTGCCGTTGAACCGAAAAGGGACAAAGACGTTATACCATACTTATCTTTAAGTATGTTCATGCACTTCTTGAGGAGTTTGATACATTCGTCCTTTGTCATATCATTCATCTTTACTCGCTGCAAAGATAAACATAATTTGCCAATGCGCCAAATAATTGGGGAGATTTTTGGCAGGTATGCTTTTTGAAAAGTATCAAACCATCATCACATGAAATGAAAAAAGAAATAAACAGCAGCATACCTCATTGGCACCCCTCTTGCATAGCCTATCACATGATTATTACTATCTCTGACTGTCCCATCACCCTCCACTTTTCCAAGCAGAGAGTTATTGCTATTTCTGACAGTGCCATTACTCTCTATCTTACCCAGATATGTATTGTTGCTATTCCTCACATCGCCACTACTGCCAATCCTTCCCAGCAAATGACTGTTGCTATCCCGAATATCACCATTGCCAGATATCCTCGCAATCACCGAGTTATTGCTATTCCTGACAGTTCCATCAGCATCAATCTTAGCCATCACAGACTGATTCGAATTCCTGATCATCTGTGCTGGGCAGACAACCGCCCAGCACAACATCAGCGTAAATGACACCAAAAATCCTTTCATGTTTATTACTTAGGGAAGAGACTCAAACAAAAAACATATGAAATCTCCTATACGCACTTCCAACTCATCTATATATTTATTCTCTTATAACTTCCGCCCATTTATTTGGCAACTCGTCTATTTCATTTGTCTCCATTATAAGTTTATAATTTGAATCGAAGAGGGCATACTTTTTACTTCGCTTGTAATCTAAGCCCTCATTATATGTCTTATAATCAAATCCTTCATCTATGTTTATTATCTCATCAAGATGCTCTTGTGTGACCAACTTTCCATCTTTCCAAACAGATTTTGAATATCCAAAACTGTAAAAGCCATTCTGCCCGCATTCATATATTGCATTTTCAGATGGACTAAAATACGGATTCATTAATGAAGGTTCACCTATCTTACCGTA
The DNA here is from genome assembly GCA_900315035.1 of uncultured Prevotella sp. Taxonomy (GTDB): domain Bacteria; phylum Bacteroidota; class Bacteroidia; order Bacteroidales; family Bacteroidaceae; genus Prevotella. The sequence continues at coordinate 13,054 of OMXO01000059.1, read as the reverse complement.
TTTCTCAAATATATTCTTGTCCGAATTCCATAATAATATCGTATTATCTGTTCTGTCATCTCCTGTCCCGATGAAGATATCTGTATATTCGTCAAAATTTGCATCTACATAATAGACCATAGAATTATCGAACACCATCGGTGAGCCTTGATAAAAATCACCTTTCAGTTCTTGTAAGAACTTACCATCTTTTGTAATCTTAACACTTTGGCCATAATCATCATCCATAGCTAATTCAACACTAAGGCCATCTATCTTCTGAGGGCACTTATGTAAAGCCAAGACTCCGAAAGCTTCTTCCATGGCATTATTTCTTGCAGCCAAAGCGTCCATCATAGCTGCTTCATCATCTGTTGTATTAACAGAATCGCCTATTTCTGCAATAGAATCTGTTTCTACAACAAAAGATGACCCACCATCCTTGTTACTCATGAAATAATAGCCTCCGCCACCAAGGATGCCCAATAGGAGTATAACACCGACAATCAAGAGCCATTTTTTTGAACTGTTTTTGCTTTCGTGTGGTAGTTCAGAATCAGGCTCATTATGCTCAGGATTCGAGGTTACGACATCATCAACCTTTCCATTTTCATTAACTTCTTGTGGAAGCTCCTCGATTTGGTTTTTGGAAGGATCAACAGTTTCAAGTTCTTGAACACTTATCGTCGTTTGTGGCTGTACAACTTCCTCAATTTGTTCTGATTCTGTATTTACACTATCTTGTTTTGTTCCACAATAAGGGCAGAAATCGGAGTCTTCATCAAGTGGCTTTCCACACTTAGTACAACATCTTGTATATACGACCTTTGTTCCACAATATGGACAGAATTGAGCATCTTGCTCTATATCTGCATTACACTTTACACATTTCATATTTTTATATTCAGTATAAGACACATTACTTTTTTACTTGTTCCCCAATATAGAAATATCCAAGAAATGGAAAAACTGAAAAATCTATAGCTTCGCTAATAATGGGGAATCCTATTTTCCTATAATCTGTCCTGGAAAACTGGGCGACCTTTGTATAATGGTCACTAAAGCCTTCTCCCATGAGAAAAGCAGTCCACTCAACTGGGAAAGGATTCACTTCTTCCTTCATTTTCACCACAATCTTCATTACCTTACAGTCATAAGTAATAGTGATGACTGCGTTATCAACATCATTAGTTTTGTTCTTAAATCCTTTGCTGGTAAAAAATTCGCAAGCATAGTTGACATCTTTCTTTCTGTAGACTTGTAACAATTCATCAAGGCCAAATGAAAAAACATCATTTTCTGATACCATTGTTATTCCCCCTTCAGTAACGCCACCGTTTTGTACTACTTGATTAGCAGATACGTGTCCAAGATAATTCTCATACTTTTCTGCAGATTCTGCATGCCCTATCGTGGCAATAGCAAAACTAATAAATAAAGCTATACAGCTAACTTTAAGTAACTTACTATTCATAATCTTATTCTTTATAATGAAACTATAACAAAAGAGCGACCCCATTCCATTGGGATAAGTATTTTGGTTCCACAATACGGACAGAATAGAGCATCTTGCTCTATATCTGCATTACACCTTACGCATTTCATATTTTTATATTCATATTATACTATTGAGACGAGAAATCATCATCCTTTTCAATGAAATTTATCCAAAGTGTTGTTTGCTCTTGATTTTTTCCGGGAGGCGGAGTATTCTTAAGGGCTACGATTTTTATCACATCGCCACTTCTGAATACAGGAATATCTCTTGCATTCTTACAACTATATTCTTTATATCTTCCATCTTCTCTTCCCTCTGAGAAATAGCAAATACTTGGAACGAAACACTTATCGTTATACATCAATTGAGCACTAAAGTCTTTATATAGCCACATCTTACCCTTGGGGATAGTGATTATTTTTGTCATATAATAATTTGAGTTACTCTCCCCTCCATGGCTGCCTGATACCTGCACTATATTATAGTGTTTATCTACCGTTGCAGAAAGGCTCACACATATTTCATGAGGACCTTTGTCTTTACCAAATAAGCTAAAATCACCATTGTTGGATGAAGAAGCAAATATTGTAGAAAGACCTAATCCAAGACAGACACACAATGACAAATAAAGAGACTTTAGACCTTCCGTCTTTATCTTAGGAATTCCTTTAAATGCCACATATAACATGGTTGCTAACACTATATACCATAGTATCGAAGCAGAAAAGCCCATTTTTACCAAAAACCACAATGCAAATAGGCATGCTACCACTTTGGTAGCCAAACCTATCTTATTTGGATTGTTTATGAATTCTTTGATGAATGATAAAGTCTTTTCCCTTTTCTCATTCCAATCAATCTTTTTGAATTCATCAACAGCATTCTGTGCATACTTTTTAAACTCATCTGCATGTGATTTCTCATTTTTCTCAATAAAAGGTTCACCACACTTAGGACAAAACTTTTGCCCCTCCTTCTGTTCTGTTCCACACTTTTTACAATACATACTATTATCCCATTATTGGCTGTTAATACGAAACTTAATCTATTGCTTTCTGAAGTAATATCCCTGTCCCGCAGAAAGCCTTTTCTTGTCAAAATCCATTTGATAATACATTTGGCTTCCCGTTTCAGTCATAATCGCATCGCCTTGTATATGATATGTACCATAATATGAACTACCATCTCCAAGGATTTCACGAATGTGGTCACCAACTATCTCAATCTGCATATTTCCATAAGGTGTTACACAATACCATGTACCTTGAATCCATGAAGGCGTTCTATCAGAATCATCACTACTTGATGATTCCTCATATCTATATGAATCACCTTCGTTCCCACTTTCTGAGGGAACATTTTTTAATGGCCCCCATAAGTATAGAATAACGAGCATTATTGCGCCTATCCAAGAAATTAAATTTATCATATATGAATCATTGCTATCGAGCCTTCTTGATTCCCTAACCTTAGAATTCGAAGAAATCCAAAAAACAAAAGCGATAACAGCCAATATGATAAGATAAAGATACCACCAAAAAGAGAATCCAAATCCTGCTCTTATAAATGTAAATACAATAGCAATGAGAATTATCCACATTCCTGCCTTTGCCATACGTAACACTTTTCTCTCTTCATCTGGATTAAGAGGTTGAGTAGTGTCTGTTTTATTATCAATCTTCGGTTCCTGTATCTGTTCTTTTTCAGTAACTTTATCTGTAGCTTCTTGTTGATTATTGATTTCCACAAGACCATTTTTGCTTGAGCTCTTGGTTTCTCCCTCTATCATATCAATATAGGGTGTACCACACTTAGGACAAAACTTTTGCCCTTCCTTCTGTTCTGTTCCACACTTTTTACAATACATAATGCTTACCGCCTTAAATAATCAAATGTACTATTTAAATTCTTATCAGTGTATCCATCTATTCCTCTCATTTTCAACTGTGCAAGGCCATCAGAAAAACTTGAAATAAAATCAGCAACACCAAACTTAATAAAGTATTGACCTTGTTTGTCGATCATTGCATATTGTTTTCCATTCTTTACCACAGCATATCCTTCATGGAAATCTTCACATCTGTCGTATTGACAGGCAATAACCAAATCTCCGTTCATGTTCACAAATCCCCATTTGCCATTTGAACATACAGCAGCAAGCCCATCACAAAACTTTTGGGCTCTTTCATATTTACAAGGAATTAGTATTTGGCCTGTTTTGTTGATGAAGCCCCATTTTCCCCCTATTTTAACAGCAGCCATTCCTTCTGAGAAGCTTTCGGCATATTCAAATTGTAGCGGAATTCTAACGACTCCTTTTGAGTCAATAAATCCATACTTGTCACTTGAACCTCTTACAAACTCTCCCACAGCAAAAAGGCCTTCTGAAGAATTTTCCATGCGATAGTACTTCATTGGAACGACCATCGTCCCATTCTTATCCATTAATCCGTAACGACTACTTTCTTCTGACCTAACTATGTATAAACCTTCAGGAGTAAGACCATAACAACGATAATCACGCTGTGGAATAACTACATTACCTTGTTTGTCAATAAAATATGTTTGTCGTTTATACTTTTCTATTGCAGCAATACCATTCTTGAATGGATTTGCAGAATATGCTAAAAAATAGGGGATAACTACCTCACCTTTATTATTAATATATGCGCAACTGTCTCCTTGTGTTACTCTTCCAAGTCCTTCACTATAATAACCTACTTTATCAAATTGACATGGAACAACAACATTTCCTTCAATGTCCGCATAACCACACTTGTTATTTGCATCTTCAATTGCTATGAGGCCATCAGTAAAACTGCCAATTCGACTATATATACAGGGGAGTATAATTTTCCCTTGCTTATTAATTAATCCATATTTGATTTTTCCATCTATTTCTTTATGGACTTTTGCAATCCCATTGTTAAAGTCATAAGCATGAAATTTCTCTGTTACCAATAGTTTGGCAAGTCCTTTTAACGAATAATCACTTTCACTTGTCTGTGCCCATAAATTTTGACACATTCCAATCAGCATTAATGCTGCTATAAACATTACCTTTTTCATAAATTACTATTTTATTTGTTTCAATATATGCCGACATATAATAAGGACATCTTACTGCTCCTGCACTATTCTATTTCCATTATATTTTTGAACTGTTTCCAGAAATCATGTTCCTAATCTTTAAAATGTTGTCACCCATCCATCTTTGTGAATTAGATAAATATGTTCTTCTGTTACAACTCCTCCATAAGAGTTTGTTCCTCTAAACCGATGCTTAATGTTCCAGCCCCCTCCTTCACCATCAATTTCTTGCGTTTTCTTCAAAGGTCCCCATGAAACAGACTCGTAACTATTAGGGTCTTTCATATGATTCAAAATATAATGAACAACCAAACATTTAGCCTCATCTTCCGTTATTGTTCCACTTTCTTTTATAATACTCTTTAATTCAGATATACTTTCACTTCTAACATCTCCATAGCTTGAACATGCGTTGCATCCACCACACATTTTTGCTACTAAATAAAGGCCAATTAATAAAGCCCAAACTTTCCAATCTTTCATACTTTTCTATTATAAAAAATAATCATTTTATTTTATACATTTTCTTTATATCTTCGCAAAGACTATCAAGAAGAGGATAAACTAAAGTTTTATCATATCCAAGTTTTGCCAAATCACGAAGGATTTGCTCCTTACCCTCTTTTTTTATAATGTAAGACTCTGTGATAAAGGTAAATTTTTTGTTTGGTTTATCACTCAACAAAAAAAGCGCCTTTTGATTCTTATAGCGAGCATCTGTATAGTTTGGTACAACAAATCTCGCACCCTTTTTAGAAAAAACGTTATCTATAGCATGAGGCATTTCTGGATTTGAATCAGCATCCATAAGAAGCATTTTGTCCATGCTATGAACATATACTTTTCCGTCCTTCTCTGGTTTACTCTCACATGCGAAATAAAGTGCGATCATCGGATTGAAAGTAAAATCGAGCAAACGAGTCGGAAGCCCATAATGCTGTGCCAGAAACAGCAGATCCATATCGCTTTCAGGACGTTCATTCGTATATGAGTAATAATTACGCTTAAATCGAAGAAACATTTCTTTTTCTATTTTCAGTGAATAACCATCAATTCGGCCAATTGAAGGTTTTAACTCCCAATCCTCCGAAGCATGTCCTCGATATACAAATTCTTTTGATCCTGATTTTTCTAACACGGACTTCACATACGACTGAATATCACCAATTTCAGCCAACACTTTTTCATTCTTTTGGACTGAGTCCTTTTTCCTTGCTGAAATATTTTCTTTCATCCGTTATTGTTTTTAGTTATTACATCAAAAGCTAAATGACACAAAAAGAAGTGTGAGCCTCTCACCATATTCTCTGGGAGGCTCTGGACTGCCGGACGACGAATACAGGAAACGACTCACACCCTGTATGACACATACTTTAGTACATATCTAACAAGGTAGAGAACGTTTACTCTGATCCTTATCGTCCTGTGAATTGTCCAGATTCCCAGACGGAACAGCGCTAAACGCTTCTTCAAAAGTTTGCCGCTCTTAGTGAGCAACGCTGCAAATATAAGAAAAATTTAGCAAACAACGTTCAAGTGAGCCGTCTTTTTTGCAAAAATACATCTTTTTTTCTCGAATTTAGTCGCTTCGTATCGTTATTTTCTTCATAAATCGTCATTATATGTTTGTTCGACACTTAATTTTGGGAGCAAAGATACAAAAAAGGACGAAACAGCAATCATCCATTTCGTCCACTTCATCAATATGGTTATTTTCATTTACCACTCACATCCCAGATGTTTCTGCAAAAGTTGGGCGTTTTTCTAAATTCCAGTATCTTCGCATAGGGTTTTCTTTCATTTCAGGCTAATATTGAAAGTAAAACATTAAAAAACTTGCATGTTTCAGAACTATTTCTTTTTTTTGCAGCGAAATAATAATTGGAATGCATTATGTGTACGTTTAATCTTAAGCTCGACGATAAGCTTGTTGCCGAAGCAGAAAATGCCTTAGGTAACAATGGCACTACCTTTCAGCTGTGGCTCCAGCAACAGGTAGAAACTTTACTGCGCAAGCAAGTTAATCGCATGCGCCGTCAAACACGTGTCCGTCAACACGGGCTTACAGACGAGCAACTCACAGAAGAATTGGCACAATATGCTCCACTAAAAGATTCGGATTTCCCGGAATTGAGCAAAGCTGATTATGACAATTACGTTCGCTCTACAAGCGGTCGTATTACAAAAGGATTGCCGTACTAATATCCACTAAAAATCATCATCCTGAACTCACCATTCCTATCCAGAGTGAATGGTTGTCTTCGCCATTATCTCAGCAATCATATTTCGTTACACATATCGTCAGCCAATTTAACTGTGATGATGTGATAACTCGCCACAATTGCTTCCTGCGCCAGCCATATTTCGATAACGTTACTGATCGTATCATAGGCACAATTATCGACGGTGACTTCTAACAAAGTAAAGGACAATTTCTTATTAAGGTTCTATTTCACAAAGGGATTTTGGGGAAGTTTAGAGCCTGGATGAAAATATTGAAAAACTTTCTGCTGGTAATAATACATAGCATCGCCAATGGCATATAAAGACTCATTATTTACATCTTCCTCAATGGCATCTGGATATTTACTTTTCAGACTTTTCTGTCTTAATTCTGCAAATACCTTCTCATTGGCTAAAACAAATGCCCTTTCCAAAGAATCTGTAATATAAGATTGTTTACTGTCATAATCACCTCGGATAACATGATCAACGATGGGCTCTATCTCCTGTTGATAGACAGGTTGAACAATTGATAATGTGATGCTGCGAATCTCCTTTTTCTCAAAATCTGTGAGTTCACGAAAAGTGGTCTTTTGATTTGACAACTGCTCTTCTGATATTGAGGAATTAGTTGATGGTGAATTTTTATTGGCCTTCTTGGGATGGGCTGTATCCATCTGTTCTGAAGTGTGAGCTGGCAGAATCACGGGGACAGAGTCATGATCCTGTTTAGAATCAAGCGGTCTGTCCTCGTGATTCTGAGTCATCAAGTAGCCTCCCAAAAGAACCATCGATATAAGCAATACGCCCATAACAATCAAATTGAAATGAGACGATGGCTTCAAAGCATTCTGCAATTCTTCAATTGTCTGATAACGGTCTGAAGGACTCGGAGCCGTGCAGCGGGCTATCACCTTATTATATACATGGTGGCATGGGAGCGATTCCATGAGTTTGCCAATGGCATAGATGTCTGTTCGGGCATCTACTTGCTCTCCATGTATCTGCTCTGGAGCGGCATATTTATCAGTCCTCCCCATCGTGTCAGTATAGGTATCTGTATAGCAGTAGCCTAAATCCGCCAGTTTTACATCATGTCCGATGCGGGTAATCAGGATGTTGCTGGGCTTCAGGTCAAGATGCACTATCTGGTGCTGGTGTAGATAACCTACGACCTCTAACAGTTGGGAAAGGAAACGGTTGGCATTTTGGACAGACTTGAAATAGGCAGGGTTTTCCTCCACGAAGGTCCCCAACGTCAGTCCATCCACATATTCTGTCATCAGATAATCATCGCCCTTTGACACATAGCGTACCAGATGGGGATGATCGAGACGATAGCCCGTTTCAAATTCCTTTTGCAAGGCTGATACGTATCGGGGATCTGTGCGAAGTTCAGGCTTCAGCCGCTTCATGAAGTGGAGCTTACCATATAGCTTCACTCGATAGCAGTCGCATGTGGAACCGCCAACAGGCAGCAACTCTGCGTCAGGAAAAGTCTGCTGAATATCCGAGAACTCCGACGATTCCATTGACTAAAAGATTTTGAAACTGATACCTTGTGCCTTGCCTGCTGTAAAGGAGCCTAAGTCAGCTCCACCTCGCCACACATGACTGACCAGAAGCGGATAGCCTTTTACGATATGGGAGATAGTCAGTTTATCGTCTATCTGAAGTTTGCTGTTCTGACTCTTCTTTACCAAGAACTGCTCATCGCCGCAATACTCCAGTTCTATCAGGCGATCTGGCAGATAGCTGATCTGAATATGTTGACCAGTCGCAAGATCACTCACTCGGATTTCATCCTCTGCAGCACTAAAGGAGGAGTTGCTCTTATCGTCGAAGCATTTCAGCAGATCCCAGTTTTCAAAGTCCAGATAGCGGGCAATGATATCAAGTGTTGAGGGGCGTGGTTCTCGCTCATCGCCGATAAAGCCCAGCAACCGTTTCAGCGTATTCACACCAATATGTTCACCCGTCACGGATTCGATATCAAGTGCCAGATATTCACAATCACCAGACAGCCGGAAATCCTTTTTCGATTTCTGCTTCAACAGGTCTATGACGTAAGGAGAAAACTTCATTGCAAATATTATTTTTGCAAAAGTAGTGCTTTTTTCTTAATTCCAGCCTCTTCGCGTAGGGTTTTCTTCATAAATCGTCATTATTTGTTTGTTAAGCACTCTTTTTGAGGGCAAAGATACAAATAATGGACGAAACGGCAATCATCCATTTCGTCCATTTCACCAATATACAGCTAACCTTTAAGGCTTACTCTTGAAATATGCTATCGTCTCATCAAATGTTTGGAGGATGCTCTTTAAATCTGGATGACTTCGTTGTACGATAATTGCAGCAAAGTTTTCCACTTTACCATCCTTAATCATCGCAGTACGGAGCACATAAAATAAACACGTTTTTATTTTCAAATTTAACATTTTCATTCTTACTGGTTTCAAATATTAATCGTATCTTTGTGCCCAAATATTAATACTAACTTAACGTATTAGGATATGAGAAAAATGAATAGCTGGCTTGCAGCCGTCCTATGCTGTGTAATGACAATGGCGGTGTTCACCGCATGTGTAAACGACAGTGGTGACAATCCGGTTAATCCGATGCCAGATGACGAAGGAACGATTGTGGGTAACTGGTGTTCTGATGTGTCGGGGTTGACCTATGCCAAGTGGAACTACGACAAGACATGGCAGAACACCGAGTTCAAGGCCGACGGAACGGGCAGCACGCGCATCTACTACACCTTAGGTGACAAAGCCATCGGCATCGAGAAGATAGATTTTACTTATACGGCCTCTGCCGACGGAGCGCTGACCATGACGCCAAGTGACCGAGAGGCGATGGCGGCCAACTGGCAGATTGCGGGCGGCGAACTGCGCATCAGCAACGGTGACAACCTCAGCCTGAACTTCAAGAAGACCACTAACGACATGGCTGCGAAGTTTGACGAGTGGAGCAAGACGAAGGCCGTGTTCGACGTGCCTCAACCCGCCAAACACACCATTTTCGTCTATGGCAATGCAGGTGGCACCATGGATACTTACATTGAATATGGCTTCTGGGAGAGAGCAAAGGAATTCCTGACCGACCACAACAACGTGCGCGTGATATGTTTCTATAAATATGGTAAGGATCAATCAGAATACGGGAAACCATTTTCAGGTAAGTATGCTGAACCTGGCGATATCGTGTGGTTTGAACTGAATGACCAGACCGACCTCAACAAGATAAAGGAGGAAGGTTTTCAGGCTCATGGTCTGGGCGATTTAGCCAAGCTGCTGCAGATATGCAATCCTAACACGATGCGCCTGTTCCTGGAGTGCAGCAGCCTGCAATGTCCGGCAGAGAAGTATTCGCTGGCCATCTGGGGGCATGGCGATGGCTTTAGCCCCATGGAAGACGTGCCAGGCAAGTACCAGGTTGAAGAGATTTTCCAAGCCCAAACCCGTGGCGTGATGTCAGATGAGTGGCTCAAAGGCGAATGGATGGATATGTACGAGATGTATGATGCCGTGAAGGCTGCAGGCATTGACCACCTGAACACGCTGTACTTCCACAACTGCTTTATGGGCAATATAGAGTCGCTGACGCAAGCAAGGGATTTTGCCGACTACATCGTTGCTTCGGCCCACGTGCTCTGTAGCGATGGCCAGATACTGACAGAGTTTGTGCGCGGACTGGTGGAAACAGGCAATGCCGAAGAAGCTGCAGGCCTGATGTTCGAACGCTGTACGCCCACATGGCAAAACGGCTATATAGAGGAAAGCGATGAAAATAGCCCCAACAATGGCGACTTCAAGATAATTCGCATGGATAAGTTCGATGCCATTATCGATGCTTCTAAGCAGCTGTGCGACCGCATCATGGCGCTCTATCCCACACAGAAGGACGCTATCGACCGTGCCACCAGAGGCGTATATCGCTATTCGCCTGTCGTACGTTTTGAGGATATGGTGATAGAATACGTTCATTCTTTCTTCGACATTGCCAACTATGCCCAACTGCTGGCCAAGGAGAGCGGAGATACCGAACTGAAAGCCATCTCAGCCGCTATGGATCAGGCTTTCAAAGAGGCTATGGTACACTATCGTGATGTCAGCAACAGCAAAGATCATCTGGACCACTACACACTGAGCGTATGCCTGCTGAACCATGATATCTACGTAAACGACTTTAAGAGTTGGAACACGCTTATAGAATACAACTATAACGAGGGCTACGAACAGTGCGACTTCCATAAGCTGACAGGCTGGGGCAATTGGCTCAACATGAACCAGCAATCGGTCGACAGCAACCCAGAGACAGGTGGCGGCGGGAAGTTAGAATAATCCGAAACTATCAATATTATAAATCATAATAAATAAAACGATTATGAAAACAAGAATGACCCAATGGGTGCTTGCCGCCACCCTCACTTTCTGCTGCGCCATGATGATGCTGACGTCGTGTACCAACGACGCTATCGGCTCAACGGATAACCCTGTCCCCGTCGATCCAGAACCACCTGCACCGCAGGAACTGGCCGACTACACGATCCTCTTCTATGGCCATGGTAGTGAACCGTCGCTGGATTATTGCATCGTTCAGAACCTGCAACAGTTGTATGCCGCCGAAGCAGCCTCATACAACAAAGTCAGGATTGCTGCGCAATATAAGTTCAGCAGCCCGAAAGCTTTCGAGGGTGGAGTGAATAAACTGCGCATGATGGTCGAGTCAGAGGAAGATAAGAAGGTGATAGAAACATTTTATGACTTATATAAGGACAAGGCAGGCCAGACCTATCGTTTCGTCGTTGACCCGAAGATGCAGCCGTATGACCAGTTGGGTGATCAGTTCCGCTATGGCCCCTTCGAAGGTGAGATAGCCCATCCCGACTCGCTCACCAACTTCATCAAGTGGGCGGCCAAGGCTTGTCCGGCCAAGAACTATCTGCTGCTGTTAAGCGACCACGGCGCAGGCTATATGCCCAACAATGACCTGCCATACTCACCGGTTGCCAAAACCCGTAACCTGGTGGTGGACAGTGGAAGCGGAAAAGGTCTTACCCTGCCGTCGCTGACCGCTGCCATCGAGGCGGCCGGCATACCCGTGAAGGCACTCTATTTCGATGCCTGTCTGATGAACAGCATCGAGTATATGTTTGAACTGAAAGACGTCGTCGATTACGTAGTCGCCTCATCATTTCTCGTTCCTGGTATAGGCGGCAGCTACGATGCACTGATCAACTTGTTGGCCAAATGTGATGGCAACATCGAGAGTGCACTGGCCGGCTACAATAAACACTGTGTTAACCGCTGGGATGAGATGATCGGAAAATACCAAAAGGAGAGCTACTTCGATATGACCGTTACCCGTACCAGCGGACTCGACGCCTATGGTGAGAAGATTCGGGCATTTACCGACTTGCTTGTCGAGGCCTACAAGAGTGGCGATGAGGAACTGTGCAAGAAGATAGACAATGCGACGGCCAACGTTCTGAAAATACAGAACAGCTATCCTTTCTACGATCTGTTGATCTATGCCCTAACCGTAACGATAGCCGCCCCCGAGCGCTTCGAAGCTGCCTATAACGATATGAAGAAGTGCTACGAAGAGCTCTGCCAAGTGTCTCATCAGACCAGTGCCTACATGGGCGCAGAGGGCATCACCGCCTCCGTCTTGCTCGGTTGGGAGGGACAGTATGAATTTTTCGATTGGTTACAAGTCGATAACGAGTGGAAAGTGGCGGCAAACATGGTATACAAGCCTGACGGCACATACGACTCAGTGGCGTATGGTGATCCTACTTCAGGTAAATGGAACAGTACTTTTGAGCAGACATACGAGCAAACCAAGTTCGATAAGGCCACGGGATGGAGTCGCTGGATCTGGGCAAACCACCAGCGTCCCACGGTGATAAGTCTTGCCACAGCAGGCTACGATCCCAATATCGCCGAAGCCGACCCTGCCGCATACCTGACGTTTTTAGAATTTATGCAGATGCTCCAAAATCTCTTGCAATGAGGGACAGGCGTCTAACTACACAATTTCACTACAGTCCGTCGTACTGACGGATAGCCTGACGCCAAACATCTGGGAAGGGCATGGTCTGATGATGCTCCAAGTCGTAGAGCACCATCACTGAAGCGCAACGGCACTTCACCTCCTGGGTATCAACATCGATAATGTCCTGTTCGAGATGGAAACTCTTATTGCCAATCTTCGTCGTACGCGTACGCGCTGCGATATGGTCGCCTGCCTTGATCT
>OMXO01000149.1 GCA_900315035.1 uncultured Prevotella sp. | reverse complement strand
GCCGAAGGTGAGGATAATACCGATGACAGTACCCAGCGTACAACTTAGCGTCTGTTCCCCAAAATCAGATAGTTTCCATTTCGTTTTCATATCAGACATTCTAAACTAATTATCTCTTTGTCTTGCTAATTACTTGCCTGTTAGGCGCTCGATGTCCAGTCGGAAGGCGAACTTACGAGCAAGGCCGTTCTCCAAATTTCCTAAACTTTTTAAATAATTGCTACAAAATTAGCAAATTTGTAGCAAAATGAGTAATTTTGCCCTTAAATTTAATATGTTTTGTGATATGATTGACCAGATTATCGATTACAATAAGGATTTCGTAGCTCGAAAAGGCTACGAGAAGTATCTGACCGATAAGTATTTGTTTGCAAAGTTACGGAAAAAGCAGCAAAATCACTACATTTGCACCACAATTAAAACAAAGTTTAAGTTTTGCTATACGCTCCACTCGCTCATCGAGTTTGTACGGCAGGCAAAAGGCATGCAATAATGAACAAAGAAGAAAAAGGTATGGACAACATTGAAGAAAAAGGCAGAAAGGTGGCTATTGACATCGTAAAGGCTAACGTCTTTGCCGTAGTGATCATGGTGGTTTCAGCCATCTTGTTTCTTGTTCCATTCTTCCTGATATGGAAGGACAGGAAGCCGATAAGCGAATTGCTTGGAGGCTTTGGCGACTGGATTACTATACTGGTACTGATGTTCGTGGGCATCGTCGTGCATGAACTGATTCACGGTCTGACGTGGGCTTGTTTCGCCAAGAACGGCTGGAAGAGCATCAGTTTCGGCGTGATGTGGAAACTGCTGACTCCCTACTGCCATTGCGACGAGCCGATGCACATCCCTGGCTATATGTGCGGAGCCATGATGCCCTGCTTCATTCTGGGAGTCATCCCTGTCGTTGCAGCCCTGTTTGTCGGCAGTCTGCCCATGCTGGCTTGGGGAATATTCTTCATTGCCGCAGCTGCTGGCGACATCTGGATGACCTGGCTCTTAACGAAGGAGAATCCTAAGTGCCTGGTGCTTGACCATCCATCTGAGGCAGGGTTCTATATCATCGACGAAGATTAAGTAATAGTGGCTTATGAAGAAGATTTTGACATGTATTCAATTCTTGCTCTTGGCAATTGCTGCCAATGCAACAGGACAAGAAGGGGACATTATCTATATTGATGGCACTCGCTGGGAGTTGTTGGGTAGGCCTGTAAGCAGAGATTCTGTATTATATCATCATCTGAAAGCCGTACTTCCATCGAACCGCTCTATATCTACCGCCAACTGGGATGGCTTTACTGCCTACTGGAGCATTGTGCAAGACGTGCTCTGTCTTGACAGTATACGATGTGAACACTATGATGCGAATTGTCGCGAATACATAGGAGAGCGCATTCCTAATGACACATTACTGCATGTGTTCAAGAATTATGTTGACGGAAAACATATTGTTGCCAATTGGCTGACGGGAGATATTCGTGTTGCTACGGGGAAAGTTGTTTACTATGAGCACATGGGCTTTGCACGGAATTATGAGCAAGAACAAATCATCAGCATTGACAATGGGAAGGTAACAGGAAAGAAGGAGTACCACAATTTCGTCTTAGACGGATTTTCATTCGATAAAGTGAACAATCCCACCATTATACGAGAACTGTTTCCCTTACAGATAGAGAAATATCCAGAACTCACCAATATTAAACGAATCAATTTCAGTATTAAAAACGCACGTGTTGACAGTCAAGGTAATCTTGTGGAATGCGAAGTAAAAGTTCTCAACCCCAACGTTAGGCAGCAACTTGCAGAAGAAATGGCAAGACTGCTGAAGGCTTATCGGCCATGGAGAGTTTCTTTTATCAATGGCGAATATCGTGCTGACGGAATTGCACATTGGGCATTCCCTTATCTGCTTGACAAGTAAATTCCGATTTTGCCGATTGAACTATGCCGAAGGAGAGAAACAAAGCAGACGGTTATCGTGAGAAAGCCTACGAGGGTGCGTTCCAAGGCTATCAGCCTGCGATTGACTATTGTAAGGAACACGGATCTAAGTGGTATTAAACTATCGAATGATGAAACTGAAGAAACGGAAAATCAAGTATTCGGCAATATTCCTTCTCTGCTGGTTTGCCTTTCTGGTCTTTCTTGTGGATGGAGTCCTGAAATTTCAGACTTTGGTTGACTATTTCGGCTCCTACGCATTAGTGGAGGTGTCATTGCTGCTATTGGTCATTCTACCTACATGGGCTGTTTACAAATTCACAAAAGAAAAATAAAGAACAATGACAATACGCGTGAGGTACCCAAGACGGTAGGCATGTTTCCTCCGTTTCATACCGATTGCGGCAAGAACACCATCGTTGGTGAACGGGTCTTCATCAACATGGGTTGTAAGTTTCAGGATCAGGGTGGCATCACCATCGACGAGGGTGCACTCATCGGTCACAACGTCGTGCTGGCAACCATCAATCACGACCTTGACCCAGCCAAGCGCCAGAGTATGAGTTATGCACCTATCCACATTGGTAAAAACGTATGGATTGGAGCCAATGCCACTGTGCTTGCAGGCGTGACTATTGGCGATGGAGCCGTCGTGGCAGCTGGTGCTGTAGTCACAAAAGATGTTGAACCGAATACCATTGTTGGCGGTGTTCCAGCAAAGGTAATAAAAAAGATAGAGATAAAAGACAGATAAAGTGGAAGACGGAGTAGCCATTCACAAGTCGGCAATCATCAGTCACAACGTGACTATCAAAGCCCCAGCGATCATCTCGGCAAACTGCTTTGTAGGCAGTAACTCCTATCTGCGTGGCGGGGTCTTCCTGGCTCCTGGAGCAAAGGTGGGCATCAGCTGTGAGGTGAAGACCAGCGTGTTGCTTGAAGGCTGTGCTATTGCGCATTTCAACTTCGTTGGTGACAGCATCATCGGGCATGACGTGAATATCGAGGCTGGGGCCATACTCTGCAACCACTATAACGAGCGCGAGGATGATACGGTGTACGTGCATGTTGACGGGCAACGCATCTCTACGGGATTGCACAAGTTCGGCTCGCTCGTCGGTGATGGCTGTCGCATAGGTGCCAATGCCGTGCTCTCGCCTGGAACGCTACTTATGCCCAAGACCATTGTGAGACGACTTGAACTTATAGAACAAAACCCTTTATAAAGCCATGCTAGCTTTGTGCTCGAAACGGAGCAGTCCATCCTGCTATTCGACTACTGGATGGATCCCAGTGGTGTGATGAAATCTTCGTGGCGTATGAAGGAATTTACTGATGAAAAGAACATTCCATTCTGGGAAATCACCAGAGAAGGAGAAACAATAAAGATTTGAACGATGCTCAGGGATTTCATTGCCATCGATTTTGAGACGGCCAATCAGCAGCCGTCAAGTGTCTGCTCCGTCGGAGTGGTCATGGTGCGTGATGGGCAGATAGTTGACTCGTTCTAGATACCAAATTGCCACTATCCCATTCGTGGCTCATAATGCCCGCTTCGACGAAGGTTGTCTGAAAGCTGTGTTCAGAGTCTATCAGATGGACTATCCT
>OMXO01000028.1 GCA_900315035.1 uncultured Prevotella sp. | reverse complement strand
AAATGGCACCTGCCATCTATTAAATCCGAATCTAAATTTTAAAGATTACTAAAAATATGGTTGTTGTAGGCCTTAACGGGTCTAAAATGACTGATTACATCCAGATGTAATACAGGCGGGGAAACGACATTCTCTATATGTCATTATTCGAAATGACTGTAATCTGGAAGATGTTGCAGAAAGTGTAAGGCAACGGGCATTTGAAATATACCCTTTGGCAGATGAGATTATTGCTCAGACAGAGGTAATGCGTCAAAGCTTGATCACCATCCCTGCAATTGAACCATCAAAGGTTAGTGTCTTGGAAAATCCACTTGATGAAGAGGATATTTTGGAGAAGGCAAAGGAACCTAATCCTTTTCAGGAAAATGGCTGTTTTCATTTCCTATGGGTTGGGAGAAATGACCCCATTAAGGGGCTTCCAACGCTTCAAAAGGCTTTTGAGATAGTTAATAAAGAGAATCCGAGAACTGATTTAACGCTCATCTCTGACAATCCCAATCCGTACAAATGGATGAAACATGCGGATTGTCTGGTGATTAGCTCAAAATCTGAAGCATCTTCGAACGTGTTGAGAGAGGCATTATTTCTTGGAACTCCTGTGATTTCAACAGATTGCTCACCAACAGTTAAAGAGTTATTAGAAAAAGACAGAATTGTTCCAGTTGGAGATTATGAAAGGATGGCTGAGGCGATGATGTCTATCATGAGAGAATAAAGTTAGAATTTTAATTGTTTTAGTTTTATACAAATGGCAAATTTTGCATTAATCGGTGCCGCAGGCTACATTGCTCCGCGTCACATTAAGGCCATCGCAGATACGGGTAACAACCTGGTGGCCGCATATGATCGTTTTGATAGTGTGGGAAGGCTTGATAGTTCATTCCCCGAGTGTTCATTCTTTACAGAGCAAGAGCAGTTCGAGCGCTTTGTTGATAAAGTAAAAGGAACGAAGGATGAAATCCAATGGCTCGCTATATGTACTCCAAACTATACGCATGACGGTTTTATCCGCTATGGTTTGAAAAACGGCATGAATGTTATCTGTGAGAAACCAATTGTTATTCATAGTAAAAGCCTTGAAGGCCTTATCAAGTTAGAAGAGGAGACCGGCCATCAGGCATACAACATTCTCCAGTTACGCCTGCATGATAAGATTGCAGCCCTTAAGAAGAAAATCGAGTCAGGTCCTAAGGATAAAGTATATAACATCGACCTGACCTATATCACCTCTCGTGGAAAGTGGTATTATACTTCTTGGAAAGGTAACAACCACAAGTCTGGTGGAGTGGCTACCAACATTGGTGTGCACTTCTATGATATGCTTCAGTGGATCTTTGGTCCAGTAAAGGAGAATATTGTAAATGTGATGAGCTTTGACCGTGTGGCTGGTGTTCTGGAGTTGGAGCGTGCTCACGTGAAGTATTTCTTGAGTATTAATGCTGAGTGTCTGCCTGCAAATGCCGTACAGGGTGAGAAGAAGACTTACCGTACATTGAACATTGACGGTGAAGAGTTTGAGTTTAGCCAGGGCTTTACAGAACTTCATACTGAGAGTTACCGTAAGATTCTTTCTGGAGAAGGATTCCGTATCAGCGAAGCACGCAACTGCATCAAGATAGTTGAGGAAATTAGAACTTCAACGCCAGTGGGCTTAGTAGGTGATTATCATCCTCTGGCAAAAATGCCGCTGGCAAAGCATCCGTTCGGCTGGGATGACGTCAAGTATTAATTCACAATTCATAATTAGAATTGAGAATGAATGAGATTCAGATGGTTGACCTCAAAGGTCAATATTTAAAGATAAAGGACGAGGTGGATGCCGGTATTCAGAATGTCATTGACAATACCGCATTCATTAATGGTCCTATTGTAAAGGAGTTTGCAGAGCATCTGAGCCAGTATATGGGTGGATGCTTTGTTACCCCGTGTGCTAATGGTACTGATGCACTCCAGATTGCCTTGATGGCTCTGGAGTTGAAACCTGGTGATGAAGTAATTGTTCCTGCATTTACCTATGTGGCTTCCGCAGAGGTGATTGGATTGCTGGGGTTAACTCCCGTTATGGTGGATGTGGACTACGATACCTTCAACGTGACCATTGATAACATCAAGGATGCTCTTTCACCCAGGACCAAGGCTATCATTCCTGTGCATTTGTTTGGGCAGAGCTGTGATATGGAACCCATCTTGGCTTTTGCTAAGGAGAACAACCTCTATGTCATTGAGGATAATGCTCAGGCAATTGGTGCTGAATATACTTTCAGTGATGGTCACAAAGCTAAGACGGGTACTATGGGAACCATTGGTTGCACCTCATTCTTCCCGTCCAAGAACCTCGGTTGCTATGGTGATGGTGGTGCTATCTTTACTAACGATGATGCCCTGGCTGAGCGCATCCATATGATTGCCAACCATGGCCAGCGTGTGAAATATCATCATGCGGTTATTGGTTGCAACTCCCGTTTGGACTCCATTCAGGCCGCAGTTCTTGATGTAAAGCTTCGCTACTTGGATGAGTATGGCAAAGCACGTTATGAAGCTGCTTCCTACTATACCAAACAGTTAAAGGCCTTTGACTCTGAGGAGAAGTTCTTTATTACTCCGAAAGAGTTACCTAACAGCACGCACGTATATCATCAGTACACGCTGAAGATTAAGAACGGTAAGCGTGATGAGTTGAAGAACTTCCTTGCAAAACAGGGTATTCCCAGTATGATTTACTATCCGCTGCCACTTCAGGAGCAAGAGGCATTCAAACCTATTACAAGGGCTGGTGAAGATTTGGATAAGTCAAGAGAGTGTGCTTATTCTGTTTTGTCGCTTCCGATTCATACGGAGATGACAAAAGATGTACAGGATACTGTAATTGATGCACTAATTAGTTTTTTTAATATTTGATGAAAGGTTGCGTTGGGTTAAACCACCCAGCGTAACCTTAACTTCATCTATTAAGGGAGAAGATAACAATGCCAATTACAAGAAGGAGAAAGGTTACATTTGTCACGTATCATAACTGGCAGACAAAAAGACATGGGGGGTTCCATCAATTTGCAGATTATTTCAGCAAAAATGGTTATGATGTGATTTTCTTTAGTTTTAGTAGACCTTATTATACTGTGTTCAAAAGAGAAGAAAGACAGAATGCAAGAGTATTAAAATCATTAATCAAAGGGGAATTATATAATAACGAAGGAGGCCAAATTTTAAATATAACATGGCCTACCCTGGCTTTGCCTGGGTTTATGCGTAAGTATCTGCCAGGTTTTATCAATAAATGGTTAATGACCCACTCTTTTATTAGTTTTTCGAAAATACATAAAAAATGGTTGAGTGGAACCTCTTGTTTTGTTTTTGAATCGTGTGATGCTGTTTTCTTGTTGGACTTAATAAAAAGATATAATCCCAAAGCCAAAATTGTTTATAGACCATCAGATCCAATTGTAGATTTGCCATCTGAAGATTACCTTATTGAGGCTGAGAGAAAGATGTTACTCGCTGCTGATCTGACGATTCTTGTAAATGAAGAGTCCAGAGAGTTATATCATACGAAGTTTGGTCAATCATACAATGACAGAAAGGCTGTGGTTATACCTAATGGGGTGGATGTTGAAGCTTATCTAAAACATTATGACTGCCCTGAGGTGTTAGATTATCCTAAAACCGCTTTATATGTTGGAGTATTTGCTGTAGATTGGACGTTGTTGAAGGAAGCAGCCCTTAGCTTACCTGATATTAGATTTGTAATTGTTAATCCAAATATTCCTTCTAATAGCGATGAAAAGATAATAAACAGTGTTGATAATCTGTATTACGTTCCAGGTATAAATCCAACAGAAGTCCCCAAGTGGGTTACGAATGCGTCTATAATCATACAACCATTTCCGAAAGACAATATTTTTAGCAGACGTATAGGACTGTCCCTTACAGCAATGCATTATAAATCAATAGCTGCAAACAAACCTATTATCGCTCATATGGTGAAAAAATCCATGGAGAATTATGGTTTATGTGTAACCGAGACAACAGAAGAGTTTATTGAAGCGGTGAAAAGGGGAATTGATGTGAAAGTAAAGAAATATAATTACGATGTGAGAATTAATGATTGGACTCAACTATGTGAAAGATTTAAAGCAGAAGTAGAGAAATGAAAAAAATTCTTATCTTTTATCCTCAATTGGATAAACCACTTTCAGGAGGGCAGGTGATTGATTTTGAGTTTATTAAACAAATTAAGCGGTCGGGCTATTTCTCTATATCATATTTTCTGGATAAAGATTTAAGTTCACCTTCAATTCTTAATTATAATCTTTATTTACTGTCTCATATTTTGGCGTTCATGAAATATGATGTTATTTTCATGAACAGTCGGCAATATCCTCGAATGCTACTATTTGTTTCCTTGCTTAGATTCTTAAGATTTAAGGGGAGAATTATTACATACCATCATCATTATAACTTTGAGACTATAAGTGGATGGGAAAGAAAGGTTCATGAGATTTTAGAGCTGCTATTTTTAAAAAAAATGTCAGGTATACTAATACCAAGTCCTTTCGTTCGAGATTTAACGAGGCATCTGTTACCTAAAGCAAACATTGTATATATTCCAATTGGTTTTTCGATAAATAGTGACATGTCATTAAAAATAAAGCGTGAACGTGAAACAAGAATTGTTTGTGTTGGGAATATAGAAAGACGAAAAAGAACACATCATATTGTGGAAATAGCTAATATTTTAAAGAATTCATTTCCTGTCCTTCAGTATGATATAGTTGGGGGGGAGTTAGACAAAGCATATAGCGAAGAGATCAAGGAACAAATTTCCAATTATAATATAGGTTTGATTGTTAAATTATATGGTCGTGTAGACGATGAAACTCTGAAATCTTTGTACCAGAAAGCTTCCTTATTTGTTTTTCCTTCATCTTACGAAGGTTATGGAATGGTTCTAGTTGAAGCAATGAGTAATGGGCTCCCAGTTGTCGCATATAATAATTCTGCAATTCCATATACAATAAAAAATGATTATAATGGAGTTGTTGTTGAAGATGGTAATTTTGAGAAAATGGCAGAAGCAATTGGTCATTTGTTAAATGATACAAACAAAATGTATAAATTGAGTGGCCAGGCTTTAAAATATGTAGGTGCCCTCCAGACAATTGATGATATGAAAAAAATGATGGCTAATTATATTGAGGAGTTGGCTCACTCATAAGTTGAAATATATAATAGCATGAAGCGGATTACTATTCGATATTTGTTGATAACTTTCTCTTTGGCCTGTTTCTGTCTGATGCTTACAATGGAGTATGATTCAGACTTTAGAGTTACATCAATACTGCCGCTGACGTATGCATTCGTGTTATTATTTATAATCAAGAATTCTAGCATTAATTATGGTCTTGGTGCAAAGGCACTTGTTCTTTTTTATTGTTTTAGGATGTGTTTATTACCTCTTGTATGTGCTATGGGTAATTTTCATTTGGAACCTGATAAAAATGATTATATCGCATATTATGCCAGAGGCGTTTTTTTAATTGCAGCAGAATGTGTGATTGTTTTTGGTGCTCTTAAGTACTTCACAAACTATTTTCGCAATATAGGCAGAACCATAGTTGTTACAATCAATGATAGTGCCAAAAGAGACCATCATCTTTACTATCTATTTATGGTAATACTCACATTTTTGGTGTTGATGCTTCAATTTGGATTAAATGTTGATTATTATTCGCCAATTACTTCTCAGGCTGAAGAAATTATCGAAGCAGAGGTGTTGGAATCTGACCAAGGTGGTGCTTGGTGGTATATTACTGATATGTTGTCTACTTGGTGGAGACCATTGATAACTATTTCTCTAATCTATCTTATTATTAATAGTAAATTTTCACACCCATATGTTTTGATAATTATAGTATCAATATTGAATGTTTATTTCATGTCTGATAGGCGAATACATGCACTATTGGTTGGTGGTTTTGCTCTTTTTTATGCAATGTCTGTATCAAAGTCAATTATTGTGAAGAGAATAATTTCCATTATATTAGTTGGGAGTGCATGTGTGACTCTTTTCTTTGGCTTTTATACTTCAGCTACGGCCGATTTGGAAATGGTCGCAAGAACATTTCAACGTTATTTTTCAGGTCCAACATTAAACGCTTTAGCATTAAGAGTTTTGGATTCAACAGGTTTTAGACCATTTGAATTTGTTTGCTTGTTATTAAACGATTTTCAGTCGTATACGGCTATGTTTGGGAGGATTGTAATGCCCGATTATTATGCTCCAATTTTTGGTATGTCTAGAGGGCTATGGGTGCCGGTAACTGTAGGATCCTTTATATATTTTGGCCCTTTTTTCCCCTTACCTCTTATATATTTTGTATATTACATTAAACGTTGCGATTATGATGCCGGAACTTCATCATCACCACTATATTCTATGATTTATTATTATTTGGGAGTGTGTACATCTTGTTTTATTGTTATGTATACTGTCGAATTAGTTTTTTATTTTATAATAGCAACGGGGCTGCTGTTTAAAATTCTTATATATTTTGATAAAAAGATAAGATTCTCTGGAAATAGAATAATTATTAAAAAAAGAATATGAAAATATTAGAGCTTTGCGGTGGTTACCCCGATAATAATGGCTCATCTGCATTGAGTTATGTTAAAGTCAGGAACCATTATTATAAAGAAGAGGGTGTAAAAGATATTGTGGTACTTAATTTTTCATCACCAGAAGGATCTTACATTATGGATGATGTAAAGGTCATATCTTTAAAATTCTATGAAAATTATTATTCAAACATGCATTTTGATTTATTGGTATGTCATGCGCCGAATTTAAGGAACCATTACCTTTTCCTAAGAAAGTACCAAAAGAGATTTCCTGTCGTCGTATTTTTCTTCCATGGTCACGAAGTCCTTAGCATAAAAAAAGAGTACCCCAAACCTTATCCATATTTAAAAGGAAGAGTTTTAAAACGCTTTTTCAGTCCATTATATGATAAGTTAAAATTTCGAGTGTGGAATAATTATTTTTCAAAGCAATCAGATAATGTACATTTGATTTTTGTAAGCGAGTGGATCCGTGCTAAATTTGAGGAATATGTTGGTGTTAAATTAGTAAATCTAAGAGCCCAAAACCATTTGATCTACAATGGCGTTTCTCGTAGATTTGAAAAAGATAGCTATAATGTATCAACCCCTAAGTTCTATGACTTTATAACAATCCGCTCAAATATTGATGACCCTAAATATGCTGTTGATGTTGTTAACAATCTTGCATGGAAAAATCCTCAATATAAGTTCCTTCTTGTAGGAAAGGGAAATTTTTTTTCTTATAAGGAGAAAGCAAAGAATATTGAACAGATTGAGAGGTATTTGACTCCGGATGAGGTGGTGGATCTTTTAAACAAGACAAAGTGTGGACTTATGCCAACAAAGAATGATACTCAAGGAATTATGGCCTGTGAGATGGCTACTTTTGGAATGCCACTAATTACCTCAGATATAGATGTCTGTAAGGTAGTTTTTGAAGGATTTAAAAATGTAGCATTTATTTCAAACAACGACTATAATCTAAATCTTTCTGCGGTTGTAACCAAAATAAGGCCATGTAGCTCAAAGAATGATAAGTTCTTCTATAATAACACTATTGTTAAAGAAGTGATTTTTCTTAAATCTTTGTTAAGTAACAATGGATAGCGTTAGTTTATTTGTTTTTCTATATAAGAAAGCCAATAATAGAAAATAATCCCCCCCCTTATTGGTGCTCTAATACATACTTTTTATAGAATATATGGAGTAATTATAGGAATTGATATACCAGCAGATACAAAAATAGGTGAAGTGTTGAAAATATCTCATTCGAACGGTATCGTAATAAATGGCAATGCAATTTTAGGTAAAAATGTTTCAATTAGATGCAATACAGTAATTGGAGGTGATTTTAGTTGACAAAATGCTCCCGTTATAGGTGACAATGTTAATATTGGAGCGAATGTTTGCATAATTGGCAAAATCCATGTGGGCAACAATGTTGATATCGGAGCGGGAACAGTTGTTGTAAAAGATGTTCCAGATGATGCTATTGTGGTAGGTAATCCAAGTAGAATAATACGTATTAAAGATGATATAGTTATTAATTATTGATTAAATGAAATGAATATACTGCTGATAAACCACTATGCAGGTAGCAAGGAGTATGGAATGGAATACAGGCCATACTACCTTGCACGCGAGTGGGTGAAACAAGGCCATCAAGTAACGATTGTGGGGGCAACGTTTTCTCACCTTCGTTTGAAGAATCCTAATGTAAAGGAGGAATATGCCTTTGAGGATATTGAAGGAATACGTTATATTTGGTTTATAACACCAGCCTATGACGGATCTATTGCTCGTATCAAAAATATGTTAGTATTTTTGTGGAAACTATATAAATATAGTAAGAGGCTGGTGAAAGATGTAAAACCAGATCTTGTTATTGCATCATCAACCTATCCTTTGGATAATTATCCCGCCTATAAGATTGCTAAAATGGCAGGAGCCAAATATACCTATGAGATTCATGATATTTGGCCTTTGTCTCCTATGCTGATAGGTGGATACAGTGAGTGGCATCCTTTTATAATAGTGATGCAGAGAGCAGAGGATTTTGCATACAGGCATGTGCATAAGGTGGTGTCATTGCTATGGAATGCAGAAAGGCATTGTAAAGAAAGAGGTTTGGCCCCAGGGAAGTTCGTATGTGTGCCCAATGGCTATTTCCCTGATGAATGGACAGACGACAGGTTTAATCTGGCACTTCCAGAAGAGCATCAAAAGGTATTTGATGGTTTGCAAGGAAAGATAATAGTTGGTTTTGCAGGCGGTTTTGCGGTTTCTGGAAATGTGATTACATTGGTGAAGTCCGCGGCAGAACTTAAAAACCAAACAGATATTCATTTCGTGTTAGTTGGAAAGGGGCCAGAGCTTTCATCTTATGAGAAGGTGATCAAAGAGGAAGGATTGAATAATATAACTATTCTGCCGGCTGTACCCAAGAATCTTATACCAGCGATTAATAAGCACTTCGATATTGCCCATTTAGGAGGTCTTCATTCTGAATTACATCAGTATGGTACATCTTATAATAAGATGACGGACTATATGCTTTCAGGAAAACCTATTATTCAGTCTGTTGATGAACCCGGATCTGTGGTAGAGCGAGTCGGCTGTGGTATCAGGGTGGAGGCAGAAAATGTCAAAGCTGTCGCTGATGCCATTGTAAAATTGGCTGATATGACTACTGAAGAGAGGACCGAGATGGGAAGAAAAGGCAAAGAATATGTTGAAATGAATTTGACATGGAGTAAATTGGCTCAGGATTTCCTTAAATCGTTTGAATCATAAGGATGCAACTCTATACTGATAGTTTACATAAAATTGCCTACGCCACCGATGCATCTGTGTATCGGGAGATACCGTATGGTGTAGCTTATCCCGAATGCATAAAGGATATTCAGGAGTTGATGCGCATGGCCCGCGAGAGGGGAACCCATTTGATACCTCGTGCAGGCGGTACATCTATTGCCGGACAGGTGGTAGGTAGTGGCATCGTAGTAGATATCAGTAAGCATTGGAACCATATCCTTGAAATCAATCAAGAAGAGCGTTGGGCGAGAGTTGAGCCAGGAGTGATTCGTGACGAATTGAATATTGCGCTGAAGCCATGCGGATTGTTCTTTAGCCCGGAGACATCTACCAGTAATCGGTGCTGCATAGGTGGCATGTTTGGAAACAACTCATGCGGTACGCATTCGTTAATATATGGTAGTACTCGTCATCATGTTATTGCCACAAGAGGAATTCTTTCTAACGGAGAAGTTGAAGAATTCAGGGATGTAAAGATAAAAGAACTATGTCAAAGATTTGGGCATGAGTTTTGGAGTAAAGAGTCTCATGATACTTTGATCGAGAAGATATATGCACAGCTGATCAGCTTCGCTCTCAACAAGGATACAGTCGGTTTAATACAGAGCAACTTTCCCGACAAAGACCTGAAGAGGCGAAGCTGTGGCTATGCAATAGACGAAGTTATTGAGGATCTAGTAGAAAGTACGGAGCCTTTTGAAGAGCGAAGTATCAATCTTTGTAAACTGTTGGCTGGATCTGAGGGGACCTTGGCTTTTATCACTGAGGTAAAAGTATCACTGGATGCTCTGCCACCAAAGGAGATCATGGTGGTATGCGGACATTGCGATACACTTGACAAGAGTTTTGAGGCCAATCTTGTGGCATTGAGGCAACATCCCACTGCGATAGAGTTGATGGATGGTGACATCCTTGAACTGAGTAAAGGCAACGCAGAGCAGCAGAAGAACCGATTCTTTGTAGAAGGGAATCCTGCAGCATTGCTGATAACGGAATTAAGGGCAGAAACTCGTGAAGAGCTGGTTGCACAGGCCGAAGCTTTAGAGAAAGACTTGCTAGATAGTGGTCTCGTTTATTTGAACACACGAGTTTATGGTTCAGATGTGCAGAAAGTATGGGCTTTACGCAAAGCAGGTTTGGGGATTCTTGGAGGTATGAAGGGCGATGCAAAACCCATGGGCGTGATAGAGGATACTGCTGTAGCACCAAAGTATATGCCTGCCTATATGAAGGATTTCCAAGAGATGACCAAGAGGCTTGGAGCCAATGTGGTTTATTATGGTCATATTAGTACTGGTGAGCTTCATCTAAGGCCTATACTTAATCTCAAAACCAAGGAAGGACAAAAATTATTCCGCGATTTAGCAACTGAAACAGCACAATTGGTTAAAAAGCATCATGGAAGTATTAGTGGAGAGCATGGAGATGGAAGACTACGTGGTGAGTTCATCAAGATGCTCTATGGCGATGAGACTTACGAACTGATGCGTCAAGTAAAGCAGTGTTGGGATCCAGAGGGTATGTTTAATCTCCATAAGATTGTGGATACGCTTCCGATGGATAGCATGCTGCGCTTCGATATAGACCAACAATATGATATAGAAAGACGATTAGGTTCGGATAAAACCTACTTCAATTGGAAAGCAGCTTTTGATGAGTGCAAGGCACCTGGCGCAACTGGAGCAAAGAGTCAGATGAACGCGCTGATGTGCTCGATAGAACAGTGTAATGGTGCTAGTGACTGTAGAAAGAGTAATCTGATTGGTGGTACGTTATGTCCAGCCTATAAGGTATCTGGAGATGAGTTAAAGACTACAAGGGCAAGAGCCAATGTCTTGCGAGAGTTTTTGACTCGTGGTGGCGATTATAAGCAAGTCAAAGAAGAACTTGACAGTTGCTTGGCATGTAAGGGATGTAAGAGTGAATGCCCATCGAATGTGGATATGACTCGCCTGAGAGCAGAAATACTACAGCATTATTATGATGAGCACGGAACTCCATTCAGGTCATATATGGTTGCTCGAATGGCTCAGATAGAGCAATTGGGGGCAATGATGAGGCCGCTCTATAATTTCTTTGCTTCATGGAATGTCTCTTCTGCAATAATTAAAAAAGCAATCAGTTTCTCGACTGAGCGACAGATACCTACATTGAGCAGATATTCCATGCGAAAATTGGTAGCGAAAGAGCAGAACCTGCATAGGATTGCTAGGCCAAAGAAGAAAGTATATCTATTTGCTGACGAATTTACTAATCTTCAGGAGGCTGAGTTAGGTTTGACTTTTGCGAAACTGCTGATGCGATTAGGCTATAAGGTTGAAATTCCGAAACATGTTGAGAGTGGAAGAGCGGCCATCTCGAAAGGTTGTCTGAAATATGCAAAGAAGTTTGCAGTTAAGAATGTACAGTTACTGAAGGATAAGGTAAGTGATAGCCATCCGTTGATAGGCATAGAGCCTTCATGTATTTTAAGCTTCAGAGATGAATATCCGGACTTAGTACCAGCGTCGATGCGTCAAGATACTTTGGCCTTAGGCAAGAATTGCTTGCTTTATGATGAGTTCTTGATGAAGGAAATAGCAGAGGGTAATATATCTGCTGATGCTTTCGAAGATGCCAAGATGGAGATATGGCTTCATGGGCATTGCCATCAGAAAGCATTGGTTGGAGTTGATAAGACAGCAAAAGCATTGGAAACTTTATTAGCTGGAGCCAAGGTTAATGTCATTCCGAGCGGTTGTTGCGGTATGGCAGGATCGTTTGGCTATGAAAAGGAACATTACAAGACATCTTTAGAAATCGGTGAAATGATTCTTTTCCCTGCTGTCAGAAAGGCTGTGGAAGAAGCTAATGATATACCTGCTATTGTTGCAGCACCTGGTACATCGTGTAGACAACAAATATTGGATGGTACAGGCGTAAAGGCTGTTCATCCCATTGAAATATTGTATCGATTATTAAAAAATAAATGATATGGAAAAAAAGAAGTATATGGTTCATGAGTCCAGCTATGTGGATGATGATGTAGAGATAGGTGAAGGAACAAAGATATGGCATTTCTCACATGTACAAAAAGGAGCCAGAATTGGTAAGAACTGCTCTTTAGGGCAGAATGTGAATATCGGTAATAATGTTCACATCGGAAATGGGGTTCGCATTCAGAACAATGTGTCTGTATATGAAGGTGTTGAGATAGAAAACAATGTATTCTGTGGGCCTTCGTGCGTGTTTACCAATGTGACAACACCAAGAGCACATTTCCCAGTGCATGGTATTTATGCCAAGACTCTGATTAAAGAGGGGGCTTCGCTTGGAGCTAATTGCACCGTAGTATGTGGTCATACAGTGGGAAAGAGTGCATTGATAGGCTCTGGTGCTGTTGTTGCAAAGGATGTAAAAGACTATGCTCTGATGGTAGGAGTACCAGCTAAACAAATTGGATGGGTATGTGAATGCGGCAAGCGATTGAATGATTCTACACTGAAATGTGAGTGTGGCAGGGAATACTTCCTAGAAGGTGAGTGCCTTGTGAAGAAAGATTGAGAGCATTAATCATATTGAAATAACGATGAACATGAAATTAAGAAATATACCTTTTTCTCCGCCAGATATGACGGAAGAAGAGGCAAAATTAGCATCTGAGGCCATATTGAGTGGTTGGATTACGACTGGACCGAAGACCAAGGAGTTTGAGAGACAGATTGCTGAGTATGTTGGTACAAACAAGGCTGTGTGTCTGAATAGTGCTACTGCAGCTATGGAGATGGCTCTGAGGCTGATTGGCGTAGGGCCGGAGGATGAGGTGATTGTGCCAGCCTATACTTACACGGCTACGGCATCGGTCACGCAGCATGTGGGCTGTAAGTTGGTGATGGTGGATTCGCAGAAAGATAATGTGGAGATGGACTATGATAAACTGGCTGATGCTATCACCGAGAAGACTAAGGTGATTTGCCCTGTGGATCTTGGTGGTGTCGTATGTGACTACGATAAGATCTTCGCTGTTGTTGAAGCCAAGAAGCATTTATTCCGTCCTGCTAATGAGATTCAGAAGCGGATTGGCCGTATTATCGTGGCTGCTGATGATGCACATGCTTTCGGAGCTCAATGGCATGGCAAGATGGCTGGAGCGATTGCAGACTTCTCTTCATTCAGTTTTCATGCTGTGAAGAATCTGACGACTGCAGAAGGTGGTGCTCTTGTATGGAACTTGCCTTTTGGAGGTGAGCCTGTATCGTATGATGCTTGGTCAACGGTTCCTCACATTGAGGGAGAGACTTGGGATGGGTATCTTTATCGACTTTCTCAGCTTTATTCTCTGCATGGGCAGAACAAGGATGCGCTGGCTAAGACGCAACTTGGTGCTTGGGAGTATGATGTGATAGGACCTTGGTATAAGTGTAACATGACGGACATTATGGCTGGTATTGGTCTGGCTCAGTTGAGTCGTTACCAAGGGATGCTGGAACGTCGTAAGCATATCATAAATGTGTATAATGAAGCATTGAAGGATCTGCCTGTGGCGGTGCTGAACCATTATGGGGAAGATTTTACTGGTAGTTGTCATTTGTATATCACTCGATTGTTGGGGCGCAGTGATGCTGAGCGTCGAGAGGTGATTGTGAAAATGGCGGAGCGAGGGATTGCTTGTAATGTGCATTACAAGCCGTTGCCTATGATGACGGCGTATAAGGCGTTGGGGTTTGATGTTAAGGATTTTCCTAATGCTTATCATCTGTTTGAGAATGAAATTACTTTACCATTGCATACGAGATTGTCTGATGAAGACGTAGAGTATGTTATCTCCAATTTCGTTGAAATTATTAAGGAATTGAGATAAGTCTTCTTTTAGAAAAGAAACAAAAAGTATTCTTACTTTCTTCGGCGCGAAGAAAGAAGCAAAGAAGCATCCACCCTCACCAAGGCCTCTCCCTATATGGAGAGGATGCAATTGACTTCGAACAGAGACCGTCCTACGTCAAGGTTTTGGTATGATTCACAAAGCTTTCGCCCTTCGGGTGAATCATAGTTTTATATGGCTGCGCTGGAGTGAATGTAATTAGTATGAAACGATTATTTGATATAGTTGCGAGTGGGTTCGGACTGATTGTGTTGAGCCCTCTGTTTATGATACTTGCTATCTGGATTAAGCTGGATAGTAAGGGACCGGTGTTTTATCGGCAGGTAAGAGTGGGGAGGAATAATAAGGACTTTAGGATCTTTAAGTTCCGCTCGATGAGAGTGGGGGCTGATAAGGGGAGTCTGGTGACGATTGGGGGGCATGACCCAAGGGTAACGCGGTCTGGGTATTTTATCAGGAAGTTTAAGCTGGATGAACTGCCACAGTTGATCAATGTGTTTGTGGGGGATATGAGTCTTGTTGGTCCGCGTCCGGAAGTGCGTCACTATGTGAACTATTGGACGCCTGAGCAGATGCATGTGTTGGATGTGAGACCTGGTATTACTGATCCGGCTTCTATTAAGTTCCGCAATGAGAATGAACTGATGGAGAAGGCTGAGGATCCTGAGAAATACTATATCGAGGTCATCATGCAGGAGAAAATCAAGCTTTATCTGGAGTATGTCGAGAAGCATGGTTTCTGGTATGATTTCGGGTTGATCTTGAAGACTTTTTGGGTGATTTTGAAGGAGAGGTAGTATGGAGTTGGTAGAGCGTTTGCGCATTTTCTTGGAAGATGAGGCGAGGTCGTGCTCCATGGACTTTGGATGTGTGACACCGGAGTATGTGCAGAGGATGTTGGGTGGAGAGTACTCGCTGGAGGAGATCAAGGATGCCCTCAGTATCTGCTTGAAGGAGCTGTTATGAGCGTAAAGGGCTTTGTTAAAGCCATGTGGCAATTTTGTTCATACCTCTTTTGGCCACGGTGGGGTAGGAAAGGCTGAGATTTTTCTTTAATGGTGAAAAATCTTTGTAAAGTGTTGGATGTTAGGTGGATAGGGAGTTTCTTGAAGGGGAAGAAGGGGTATATATACGAACCCCGTATAGGAAATAGGTTATTTTCGAAAATAATATATTTCTTAGAAGAAGTTGTAAAAGGAGGCCTTTTACCCCTTCAAATTGGAATTTGAAATTCGATTTAACGTATTGAAGGTTAAATGGTTATAGAAGTATTGGCTAGTTATTTTCGGAAAATGACGGGAAAGTTTATTCATTTCTTTCAACCTGAAAGAAACGAATCAAAGAAAGGGTTGAAAACGTCCTGTCTCAGAGGCCGTAAGTCTGATTTTCCAAATCACTCAATGAACTCGCTTCGCTCAGACAGCATTTCGTATTTCGTTGCTCAGATTGTCTTGGCCAATCCGAGACTCAATATTGCTTCAGAAAATCCTACATACTCTAAAGACCTCTTCGTGCGGAATGTTTTCTTTTTTGGAGCTGTCGCGACAGCGCAGGCTGATCTAATACCATGCTAAAACTGAGGGGAATGCCGCGCGGCAGGGGGCGCGTAGCCACCTTAGAGCGGGGTGGAGGGTGCGAGCTTAAGCGAGCGGGGAAAAAGTCCGCAAGGTTTTAAAGCTATGCTTTTTCGATAGAAAATTCTGGGATTTCTTGGAGGATTGAAAATATTTCCTTAATTTTGCCAACGGAAATAGTGAAGAAAGGATAGATTCTATGGCAACGATAGTTTTAAATGTACCTGACGAAAGTCTGGTTTCTAAAGTTAAGCAGATATGCAAAATGCTGCAAGGCGTGACATCTGTGAAAGTGGAGAGACCTAAAAAAGTCAAGGAGGAAGACATTACTAAGACCAAAGGGTATCAGGAGGCAATGGAGGACATTGAACTCGGAAGGGTAACCCAATATGACTCCTTGAAGGATTTCTATAAAGAAATGGGATTGTAATGGCTTAAAGTTTCAAATAGAAGAGAAAAGTAGCTTGGAAAAAGAATTTTGTAGGTTGCAAAATAAATTTTCTAAGTTAGAAAAGGGGGAGAATTAAGTTGAAAAACGGGGGCTCGCGGGCGCGGGCGTAAATTAGAAATAAATAAATTTAAATTTAAATTAATTTGCCCCTATAAAGGGCAAATAATTAATTATATAATTTAATTTAATTTAAAATTTTGGCATTTCCGGCTTTTCTTGCGGCTCGGGGCAAGGAAAGTCGGACAGTGCTGTTTTCATGTGTTGTATCTTTGCATTCGGAATTGATGAAAACGGAATTAAGGGATTATCAGATAGAGATGAGGGACAGGTTGTATGAGGCCTGGAAGAGGTGTCGGAGTGTGATGGTGCAGATGCCGATGGGAACGGGGAAGACGCACCTGATGGCGGAGGTGATTCGCGAGCGGATGGCGGAGGGCGTATTGATCGTGGCTCATCGTATCGAACTGATTGCGCAGATCTCGGAGACGCTGGATAAGTTTGGAGTGGCGCATGGGATTATTGACCGGACGACGAAGGATGTCGAGAGGGTGACTCGGGATTATCGCGTCGTCGTGGCGAGTATCCAGACGCTCGCGCGCAGAACTGCTCGCTGGGGCCAGGCCCCGAGTAGCAGTTTTGCGGCGAAAACCTCTACTCAGGGCCTGGCCCCAGCGGGAGGTTTTGGGACGGTGATTGTGGATGAGGCGCATCATGCGGTGGCGAAGACTTACAGGATGTTGTGGGAGCGATGGCCGGAGGCGAAGTTCCTGGGACTGACGGCTACGCCTTGCAGACTGAACGAGGCGGGATTTACGGATCTGTTTGACACGCTGTTGCAGTCGTACTCGATCCAGGAGTTTATCGACCGGGGATGGCTCTCGGACTTTGAGTATATCTCGGTGACGCCGGATAATATGCTGGTGGAACAGATTGCTGGGCTGAAGAAACGGGGCGTGGATGGCGACTACCAGACGAAGGAGATGGCGACGGTGATGGACTCGGCGGAGTCGATAGCGCATCTGTATCAGTCGTATGCGCAGTATGCGAAGGGTAAGAAGGGTATCGTGTATGCGATTAACCGGGAGCATGCGCAGCATATTGCGGCCTACTATAAGGACAAGGGGGTGAACTGTGAGGTGATCGATGCTGAAACGCCGGCGGAGGAAAGGGCGAGGATCATCCAGGCGTATAAAACTGCACGCTGGGGCCAGGCCCCGAGTAACAGTTTTGCGTCGAAAACTTCAACTCAGGGCCTGGCCCCAGCGAGCAGTTTTCCATGTGATGTCTTGATCAACGTGGATATTTTCAGCGAGGGATTCGACTGTCCGGAGGTGGAATTTGTCCAGTTGGCCAGACCGACGCTCTCGTTGTCGAAATACCTGCAGCAGGTGGGCCGCGGGATGAGGATCAACTCGAAGAAGGCGTATGTGATGATTCTCGACCAGGTGGGGATGTACCAGACCTTCGGCATGCCGACCGTGGAGCGCGACTGGAACCTGATGTTCAGGGGCAAGTTGGCCGGCAGGGGGCAGCAGGGCGGCGATCACCGGTTTATCATCCGCGAGGAGTCCGAACTGAGTCTGCTGAACTTGGAGATGGTGCGCATCAAGCGGCACGGCGAGAAGAGTACGGGGATGGAACTGTTTATCCAGAATGGCAAATACGGCGTGCTGAACGATGGCAAGGTGGTGTGTCAGGCGGAGTTCGAGAAGGTGAAGCGCCTCGACAATCCTTATTTCGCCATGGGGGTGTATCCCTACTATGTGTATAAGAACCGTGTGGATATCATCGGCATGGACGGCAGGGTAATGCGACCGGGTATCTACGGGAGCGTGAAGCAGGATCACGACGTGTTTATCGGACAGGACATCAACGGTCGGGCGGACTACTGGGACGCGAAGGGCGGCAGGCATTATAAGAGTATGCCGACGTTTGAACGGATCCAGCGCTTCGAGGTGGCCATCGACGGAGAACAGATCTATATGCGCCAGTCGTCGAAGGAGTGGGACAAGCCCTTTGCGAAGGACAATGTGCTGGTGAGGGAGAAGGACTACGTGATCTTTGGCAACAAACTGGTGTTCCTGAATGATACCGGGCACGTGTATGAGGTCTGCGGCTATGAGGATAATGTGTATGTGTATATCAAGTGGCATGAGATGAGTGATAATGACTATCAGTATGCCTGTGTGGGGCCGAAGGGGACGATTGTTTCGTATCTGAGGGAACTGCCGGGGAGGCTGATGCCGAGGCCGACGAAGTTATCGAAAATGGGGCTTATTCCATTTTTTAATGTGATAGGAAATAGCCGAGACGATAGAGTTTGAAGAGGAAAAGGGAAGGGCGGGATCCACAGAGATTCCGCCTTTCTGCTTTCCAGAAGAGACGGTGCCAGAGGCGGATGAGCCAGAGGACGGCGGGAATGTGGATGCCGGAGACGAAGGTAAGCATGCGGGAATAGCCGCGCAGATCGTGGCGGAACTGGCTGAGTGTGCGGAGGCCTTCCTCGGTCTTGGCGACAAAGTCGGGATTACTTTCGAAGGTACTGAAGCCCACCGGGTTGTCGATATGTTCGATGGCGATGCGGTGCTGGCGGAAGGTCTTGCCGAGCAGGACATCCTCGTAGCCATAATGACGGAACCGTTCGTCGAAGGGATAACGGAGCATGAGATCGCGACGCACCAGGAGATTGGCGGTATGGAGATGTTGCCAGGGATTCTTCTGACGCTCCGGTGCTGTATGCTTAGGTGCCTCGGCACACTCGTAAAGGTAACGGAGATTGCCGGAGAGAACTGACGGGTCGCCATCTATCGAGACACCACCATCGATGACGGCGGAGTCGCAGACGGCAGAGAGGTAACGGCTGATGAACAGGTTGCTGATGACCGTCATGTCGCTGTCGATGAAGAGCACATAGTCGTACCGGGCCTCGCGCACAAGGAGGTTACGGATGGCAGCACGTCCGCTGTTGACCGACTGACGGAGGTAGCGGCAACAGGGCCACTGGCTAATCTGCTGGTTGTCGGCGATGACTGCAGCATCGGTAGAACCATCGTCGCCCACCAGGATCTCATAGGAGATACCGACAGCCCCAGTCTGTTGTCTGAGACTATCCACAAGACGGACACAGCGGTCGTTGTAGGTGGGAATGAGGATGGATAATGCCTGAATTGCCATGATATTGAGTGCAAAAATACATAAAAATGCGGAAAAAGGAAAATTATTCCGCGATAATTTTGGTGGAATGGGGAAAAATTTGTAATTTTGCAGCCGCTTTTACGAGATAAGAGCACTGAAATTCAAAATTTAACAATTAAAACATTAAAAACAAATGGCAACAAAAATCAGATTGCAGCGCGGTGGTCGCAAAGGTTATGCTTTCTATAGCATCGTGATTGCTGACGCTCGTGCACCACGTGATGGTAGATTTACTGAGAAGATTGGTACTTACAACCCTAACACCAATCCTGCCACAGTAGATTTGAATTTCGAGCGTGCACTGTATTGGGTGGAGACCGGTGCTCAGCCCACAGACACAGTACGTACTATCCTGAGCCGTGAGGGTGTCTATCTGATGAAGCACCTGCGTGGTGGCGTCAAGAAGGGCGCTTTCGACGAGGCTGCTGCTCAGAAGAAGTTCGACGCCTGGAAGGCTGACAAGCAGAATGGTCTGAACAAGATCGCTGACGAAGAGGCTAAGGCTAAGAAAGAGGCTGCTGCCAACGCTCTGAAGGCAGAGAAGGCTGTGAACGAGGCCATCGCCAAGAAGGTAGCTGAGAAGAAGGCTGCTGAGGCTGCTGCCAAGGCTGAGGCTGAGGCTGCCAAGGCTGCTGAGGCCGCTGCTGCTGAGGCTCCCGCTGAGGAGGCTGCTCCTGCTGAAGCATAAGTCTCTGCTGACGCAAAAGAATAATGGGTATCCGAAAGGATGCCCATTTTTTTATTTTTGCCAGAAGTCTATGTAGGCTTGTGCGACCTTGAGGTAATCGTGGTGCTTGCGTACGTATGCCACACTTTGGCGCTTGAGCTCGGGAATGCGTTCGGGATGAAGCACCAGTTGCTCCAGCTCGTGAAAAACACTATCGTAAGTGGGGGCTACGTTGATGATGGGACGTAGCACCGTCTCGTTGATAATCTCATAGTTCTCGGGTTCGCCACCGCCGATGCAGATGATGCCCTTCGACATCGCCAACAGGGGGTTCATCGAGGGGGTATAACTGTAGAGTTGGTCGAGGATGGCATCGGCCCCATCCATCATCTCCTGATACTTGTTGAAAGGTACGGACTCCGCGACACGGAGTTCCATCGCCTGTGGATAGCGCCGACCGACCTCCTGAGCGGCCTGGAGCATGATGTCGGTGCCCTTATAGGCCGAGCGCTCACGGTTGATGCCGATGAAGATGACGACCTTCGATGACGGGGTGACAGGCGTCTGCGTCTCGGGCAGTCGGATGGGGAAGGGGATGAAGGTGGTCTTCTGGGGGAACACGGGGTGATAGCACGCCCAGTATTCGTAGAGGCCGGTGATGATGCCGTCGCAGTCGTTGGCTATCAGTTGGTTGAGCTGTTCCTTGGCGGTGCCGAGCCAGTCGTGACGCTCGCGCAGGGCATCAGGGTTGGTGCGCAGCGTCTCACCGATGTTGAAGTCGCTGTAGCGCAGGGGCTTGCGGGTGACACAGGTGTGGACCCAGTACCAGTCCATGCCGAAGCCCCCGAGAAACACCTTCCGGTTGTGCCGGCGCAGGTAGCGGTAAAGGGGGAAGAGGCGTTCGGCCTTCAGTTCGAAGAACATCGGATTGATGAGTTGTACCACATCGTAGCCTCTCAGTCGGGGCAGGAGGGTGTAGATCTTAGCGAGGAGGCGCAGACCGCCCCATCGGCCAGTAGGGCGCGACACATCGATGTCGCGCGGATAGGCCTTCCAGAAGTCACCGTTGGAGACGACGGTCACCTCATGGCCAAAGTGGCGCAGGCCTTCTGCCAGCGTCGCGTGGACATTGCTGTATTCGCCAATCAACAGGATCTTCATCGTTCTTTCTTCATCAGGGGGATGATGCGCATGAGCAGACTGAGTCCCATGTTGCTGTTGCTGAGTCGTCGGAACCAGGTGTATTTCGCACTATAGTCTTTGTCGGGCAGGGGGAACAGGCCTTCTTGGCGGAGCAGGTCGATCTTGCTTTCCAGATAATGGCGCGAACCCGTCAGTCGGATGACGTTGTAGAGATAGTCCATCGTGAGTTGGGCAATGCGTCGCTGCAGGGCTGTCTTCTCGTTGACTGGCAAACGGTCGGCAGAGGTGTTCAACCGGCTGATGACTGCCCTGAAGTCTTCGAGTCGCCGGACACGTTCGCGCGTCTCACTGTTGTTGGTGATGGAGTCGGGGCGCTGACGATAGAGATAGGCTTCGGCATCGGTGACACAGACCGTCTCAGCCCTGAGCAGCAGGAGGGGCGTGAACTCCTCGTCTTCGTGGCTGATGCCAGGGGTGAAGCGCAGGTTGCCTAAGACCGACTGTTGGAACACGTAGCCACAGGCCGTCCCACGGATATTGTGATTGCGCATGTAGTTGACGCCGCTCTGTACGGGCTGGTCGATATAGGTCTTGTCTTCGCTGGCGGTTGTGGTGAAGTCGAAGACCACCATCTCGGGTTTCGTGAAACGGATCAGGTCGAGACAGTGCTCATAGGCCGACCGTACCAGCAGGTCGTCGCTGTCGAGAAACTGCAGGTAGGTGCCTGTCGCCATGCGGATGCCGGTGTTTCGTGCCTCACTGAGTCCCTGGTGGGGTTGACGGATATAAATGATGTCCTGCTCGTAGCGCGTCAAGGTCTCGACAGGACTCTTCGAGGAACCGTCGTCGATGATGATAATCTCGCGCTCGACATTCCTCAGCGAGAGTGCCAGCACGCTCTCGATACACTCGCAGAGCATCTGGACGGGTAAGTCGTAATAGGGTATGATAAAACTGATCAGTGGCTTCTCCATAGTCTGTGTATGAATGTGCTAAGTTTACATATACGGTTGATACCTAATAGGTTAAGAAGGTGTGCTTTAAGTTTTTCTACACCATTGAATCCAGCGGGGTTCAGCTGCCTTAGGGGCAGGACAGGTTCAGCGCCCGTCAGTTCGAAGACGTCCATCTGGATGTTCAACAGATGGAGGTAGTAGCGGTCGTCGATGGGCATCTGACTCTGCAGGTGCGCCTCCAACAACATGGCTAACTCACGGCCTCGGGCTGTGGCTGTGAGGCCCTGAGGATTGTCGCAGTAATGGTAAGAGCCCTTGCTGGTGGTCTTCAACAGGCGGACCTGTCGCAACAGCAGGGGCAGGGTATAGGCATCCTCGAAGACCTTGCCCTCGGGAAACCTGACCGATGCGAACAACTCACGACGGTAGATTTTGTTGCAGGCATAGGTGTGAAGGTAGGCCTGACTCTCGAGCCAGTAGGCCGACATGTCGGTATAGGTACGGTCATCGGGCGTCAACCTGTCCCTGATGGCATATTCCAACAGGTCGGCATCGCCCATCTCGTCGAGCAGGGGCTGATAGGTGTGGGGCGAGAGATAGTCGTCGGCATCGACAAACGTGACATAATCGCCCTGGGCGATGTCGAGCCCGGCATTACGGGCTGCACTCAGACCACGGTTGGACTGGTGGATGACGCAGACTCGCGCTTCGCGCAACTGCCACGCATCGCAGAGCTGAGGACAGGCATCGGGAGAACCGTCATCGACGAGGATGACCTCTAGGCCGTTGACAGCCTGTGACAGCACACTCTCCACACATCGGTTGAGTGTGGCTGCGGCACGATAGACGGGGATGATGACGCTGAGCTTCATGGTGCAAAGGTAAGAAAAAATTTGGAGAATAGAAATAATTGTCTTACTTTTGCGTTTAAAAAGAAGCGATGGCGAAAGAAACCGACGGAAACTACGGACATATCCTGAAATATACGGGGGTGTTCGGAGGTGTGCAGGGCCTGAATATCCTCATGGGTCTTGTGCGCAATAAGTTGGTGGCCCTGTTGCTCGGTCCTGAGGGCATGGGACTGGCATCGCTCTTCAACACCACGACGAACTTTATCTCACAGACCACGAACCTGGGACTCTCGTTCAGTGCTGTCACACGGATCTCGGCTGTCTTCGAGACGCATGATGAAGCGCAGATGGCCCAGGCGGTGAAGACGGTGAGGGCCTGGAGTCTTCTGACGGCCCTCGTGGGTATGCTGGTGTGTGTGTTGGCAGGACCGTTGCTCAGTGAATATACCTTCTCATGGGGCAATCATACGCTCCACTTCATCTTGTTGGCGCCTGCCGTCGGTCTGATGGCGATTACGGGTGGTGAGACGGCCATCCTGAAGGGGGCGCGAAGGTTGCGCTCACTGGCTGTGATACAGGTCTATGCCGTCATCGTCTCCCTGTTGGTCTCGGTGCCCGTGTATTACTTCTTCGGACAGTCGGGTATCGTGCCCGTCATTGTGTTGCTGGCGCTCGTCATGATGCTGTTGACCATCCGCCATTCCTACCGGCTCTATCCCTTGCGCCTCAGGGGTTCCAAAGGGGTGTTGGGCGACGGGTTGAACATGGTGAGACTGGGCATTGCCTTCGTGGTGGCCGGTGCCATGGGCAGTGGGGCGGAGATGTTCGTCAGGAGTTATCTGAACGTGCATGGTGACCTCGAGGCGGTGGGCCTCTATAATGCGGGTTTCATCCTGATCGTCACCTACGCCAGTATGGTGTTCTCGGCGATGGAGACCGACTATTTCCCCCGGTTGTCGTCGTTGGGTGATGATGTCGCCCGACTGAACCAGATGGTGAACCGTCAGATTGAGGTGTCGCTGCTCATCGTGTCGCCCATGCTCGCCGCCCTGATTATCGGACTGCCTGTGCTGATACCCCTGCTCTACAGTCACGACTTTCTGCCTGTCATCGCGATGGCACAGGTGGCTGTCTTCTCGATGTATCTGAAGGCCCTGTCGCTGCCTGTCGGCTATATCACCCTCGCCAAAGGCGACTCGGTGGCCTATATGGTGCTTGAGGGTTGTTACGACGTGCTGTTCGTCGCCCTGTTGGTGGTGGGCTATCAGTGGTGGGGACTCTATGGTGCAGGTGTGGCGCTCTCGATTTCTTATCTTTCGGACCTGGCCCTTGTAGGAGGTTGGGCGGCCTGGCGCTATCATTACCGGGTGTCGGGGCCGGTGGTGTATTATGCCGCCATCCAACTGTCATTAGGTGCTGCGGTCTATCTCGTCTCCCTGCTCGACCATCCGTGGCTCTACTGGTCACTTGGCATCCTGCTCTGTCTGGTCAGTCTGTTGATCTCCCTGTATATCCTCCATCAGAAGACGTCGCTCTGGACGGCTCTGATTGATAAGTTCAAAGCCCATGCCCGAAGTTAGTATCCTTGTAGCCGTCTATAATGCCGAACCCTGGCTGAAGAGCTGTCTCGACTCACTGTTGCAACAGACGTTGACGGCTATCCAGATAATCTGTGTTGATGATGCCTCTACCGACGGCTCCTTGGACCTGCTCCAGCAGTATGCCCGGCAGGATGCCAGAATCGAGGTGGTGAGTCTGCCAGAGAACCAAGGACAGGCTCATGCACGGAACCAGGGACTGAAGCGGGCGAAAGGGCAGTATATCTGTATGGTGGATGCCGACGACTGGTTGGCCCCCGATGCGCTGGAACAGGCGGTGAAGCGTTTTGAGCCTAAGACCGACTGCGTGCTTTTCGAGGTGGTCAGACAGTATGAGGACGGTCATGCCGACACCTATCCCTTGCCCGACTTCACCGTGCTCTCGGGGACAGAAGCCTTCAGGCTGACACTCGACTGGACACTGCACGGTCTTTATATGGCGCGAGCAGAACTCTACCACGAACATCCCTATGACGAGACCTGTCGGCTCTATAGCGATGATAACACCACCCTGATTCATTACCTCGTCTCACGGGAGGTGCGTCGATGTGCAGGGCGTTATTATTATCGTCAGCACCGCTACTCCAGTACCAACAGGAGTAGTGTGCACCGTTTCGACCATCTGAGGGCCAATGAGAGCATGCATCGGCAGATGGTGGCCCTCGGTGTGCCGCAGAGCATCATCGACACCTATGAGCAGCACCGCTGGCTCGTGCTGGTCGATGTCTATATGTTCTATCATGTGCATGGTCGGGAACTGTCGGCCCAGGAGCGAGCCTATGGACTCAGCGAACTGCGTCGTGTCTGGAGGAACATCCCGCACGAGACACTTAAAAAAGAGACGACAGCCAAGTTTGGCTATCGTCCCTGTCGTTCGTGGCGCCAGTTCCGTCTGCAGGAATGGCTCTATTTCACCCTTCGTGGCTTCTTAGGTAAGAACCGTTAGAAGCGGTAGTCGAGTTCTATATCGATGAGGTTGTAGTTGTGCTTCTTCTCATTAGCGATTTCAATGCTTCGGTCGTTCACGCGAGAGTACTCAGCGTGGATCTCCAGATTCTTTGTGAACATATAGTTGAGACCGCACTCAATCTGGTTGACCGAACTGCCCCATTCCTTCTTGTTGCGGTAGGTCTGATAACGGGCTTTGGCGAAGAGTTTGCCCTTGATGAGGGGCACGATGCCGAAGACATACCAGCCATCGGCCTTATCGCCATTCTCGTAATAGATCTCACGCACATTGTTACCGGGCGACTTGGCACCCCAACCCTGGCTGTGGATATACTCGGCACGGAAGGTGTAGCCATCGAGATCGTATTCGGCAGAGAGGGCATAACGGTTCTTCTCGACACTGCGCGTCTCGCCAGTGTGAGGATCGAGCATCTGTCCGCGTGATCCTGTCCATCCGAAAGCACCGATGCGCAGACCTTTGATGGGCATCACCCAGATACCGCCGATGATATCCTTGCGGTTATCCTTATCCGCCTCGTTTACACCCTCACCATTATAGACACCAACCTGGTAATGGAAGATGCGACGGCCATTGGCATTGGGGAAGAGATCGCCCGACAACTGGATACCGATATCACGACCACCTGATGAGCGCTCACCGGTACGGTCGCCAAAGGCAGAGAGCTTGTTGATAGCGTCAGCATAGCCGCGCCAGCCCTGTGTGATGGGGTTCGTGGGGTTCTCGAAGGTGAAGGCACGCTTGAACTGACCGGCACGCACCTTGAACTCCGGGAACTTGCGCCACTCGGCATAGAGATCGACCAGTTGTACGGTGGGTTGTCCGGGACCTGTCGCGTTGGTTCCCTGAATCTGGGCACGCCAGTCGAAGTCGCCAATCTTACCGTCGAGGATGAAACGGGCCAGACGAAGTTTGAAAGAGTTTGAAGAGTTCTTCTCTAAGACAGGATTACCATTGGCGTCTTTGGTCACTTGGTAGGGGTCCTGTCCCTGATACTGCAGCATGGCATAGCCGCTGAACTTGATGTTCTTTACCCACTGGGGGAGTTCGATGGTCTTCTTCTCCTGCTGGGTGTTCTGCACTTCCTGCTCTTCAGCAGAGACGTTAGCACTGAATCCTGTCATCAGCACTACGAGTAATGATAAAGTCTTTTTTAACATAACAAATACGTTTTAGTTACTATTTTATATCTTTCTGTCAACGTCGTTCGAGCAGTACGACATTCTCGACATGGGGGGTATGCGGGAACATATCGACGGGTTGTACGGCTACCACCCGGTAGTCGGCATCCATATCATGCAGGTCGCGTGCCTGGGTGGCAGGGTTACACGACACATAGACGATACGTTGAGGGGCGGCGCGCAGGATGGTCTTCACCACGTCGGGATGCATGCCAGCACGCGGTGGGTCGGTGATGATCACATCTGGACGACCGTGCTCTTCGATGAACGCATCGGTGAGAATATCCTTCATGTCACCGGCATAGAACAGGGTGTTATCGATGCCGTTGATCTCACTGTTGACCTTCGCATCTTCGATGGCCTCGGGCACATATTCGATACCGATCACCTGACGGGCTTTGCGGGCTACGAAGTTGGCGATGGTGCCAGTGCCGGTGTAGAGGTCGAAGATTTGAGGTTTGAGGTTTGAGGTTTGAGGTTTGAGATTTGAGGTTGGAGGTTTCTTGCGTCCCTCCGGTAGCAAGCGAGCAGAGCTCGAGCGGAGGTTTGAGAAGGCGAAGTCGCGGACGACGCTGTAGAGGTGATAGGCCTGTTCGGTGTTGGTCTGGTAGAAGGATTTGGGACCAACCTTGAATTTCAGGTCTTCCATCAGTTCGTAGATATGGTCGTTGCCCTTGAACACCAGAATCTCCTGATCACCGATGGTATCGTTACACTTCTGGTTGTCGAGATAGAGTAACGAGGTGATTTCCTGAAACTTATCAGCGATGTGCTGAAGCAAGGCTAAAACCTCTTTCTCGCCTCCGGTCTCATCGTAATGG
Source organism: uncultured Prevotella sp. (assembly GCA_900315035.1). Taxonomy (GTDB): domain Bacteria; phylum Bacteroidota; class Bacteroidia; order Bacteroidales; family Bacteroidaceae; genus Prevotella. The sequence goes on along the minus strand of OMXO01000028.1, from coordinate 1,758 downwards.
AACTGAATGATGACCATCCACTCGCCACTGGCAGAGTTGCGGATGATGACATCGCGCAGGAGGCCTACCTGTTGACGGAGGTCGAAGAACGACAGTCCATGTTCGAGGGCATAGTCGCGTATCTCATTACGGATACGGTTGTGCAGGTCGTCCATCAGCCAGCACTTCTCGATGGGGAGGATCTTGTCGAAGGCGCCGGTGATGTGGAAGCCGATGGCGGGGACCTCTTTTTGGGAGGTTTGAGGTTTGAGGTTTGAGGTTTGAGGTTTGAGGTTTGAGGTTTGAGGTTTGAGGTTTGAGGTTTGAGGTTTGGGGAGAGAGGCGATCTGTTCCTTCGTCAGATACCGCTTGTTGGCACAACCATAGTCGAGCTTGTTGCGATAGGCCTGGGTGTGTACCGAACCCAGGATGGGACGGAACTCGGGCAGGTCGATCTTGCCGATACGGGTGAGTTGGTCGAAGACCTGCTGCTGTTTGAACTTCAGCTGTTCCTCGTAGGGTAGGTTCTGCCACTTACAACCACCGCACACCCCGAAATGCTGGCAGAAGGGAGTCGCGCGTACCTTACTATATTCAATAAAGCGCACCACCTCGCCCTCGGCAAAGGAGTGCTTCTTACGACGTATCTGGATGTCGCACACGTCACCAGGTACACAGAAAGGTACAAATACCACTAAGTCGTTCCAATGGAACAGGCATTTGCCCTCGGCTGCCACAGCCTCGATCGTTACGCTCTCAAGGAGCGGTAAGGGTTTCTTTGTTCTTGCCATTGTTTGTCTGTTTGGGTACAAAGGTACAAAAATAATATTAAAAAAACACGTTATTCCGCGTAATCCGTGCCAAAAAATTAAAAATGTCATATCTGCCTTGCAATTTTTTAGTGATTTTTTTGGATATTCGCCCAAATTGTGGTATCTTTGCGCAATTAAATAAAAAACAATTTATCATCAATTAATAAATAACTAATTTATGAGTCAAAAGAGAGTTTACCTCTTCGGTAATGGTAAGGCCGAAGGTAATGCAAAGATGCGTGAGGAACTGGGTGGCAAGGGTGCAAACCTTGCTGAGATGAACCTGATCGGCGTGCCCGTTCCTCCAGGTTTCACAATCACAACCGACTGTTGTAACGAGTACTATCAGGTAGGTCAGCAGAAGATCATGGAGCTGTTGAACGACGACGTGATGGCTGCCGTGAAGCACATTGAGACCCTGATGAACTCAAAGTTCGGCGACAAGGAGAACCCCCTGTTGGTTTCTGTTCGCTCTGGTGCCCGTGCTTCTATGCCTGGTATGATGGATACCATCCTGAACCTCGGTCTGAACGACGAGGGCTGAGGGTATGGTGAAGAAGACCAACAATCCTCACTTCGTATATGACAGCTACCGTCGTTTCGTACAGATGTACGGTGACGTGGTGCTCGAGATGAAGCCTGTGAACAAGACAGATATCGATCCGTTTGAGGAGATTATCGAGAAGGTGAAGGCTGAACGTGGTGTGAAGCTGGACAAGGACCTGAGCGTTGACGAGCTGAAGAAGCTGGTTCAGTTGTTCAAGGCTGCCATCAAGGAGCGCACCGGTAAGGACTTCCCCAACGATCCTATCGAGCAGCTCTGGGGCGCTATCTGTGCTGTGTTCCGCAGCTGGATGAACGAGCGTGCTATCCTCTATCGTAAGATGGAAGGCATCCCCGACGAGTGGGGTACAGCCGTATCAGTGATGGCCATGGTATTCGGTAACATGGGTGATACCTCTGCTAC
>OMXO01000073.1 GCA_900315035.1 uncultured Prevotella sp. | reverse complement strand
CAACTAAAACTAAACGATTATGACGAAGAAGGAGACTATTAAGTGGATTGTGCAGATCATTGCATCTGTGGCGACGGCCATCGTGACGGCCTTGAGTGCAACCTCATGCGTGGGGTATTAAACGAGAAAAGCGTTCTGGATCATCATTCCAGAACGCTTTAGTCATTGCTTGAGGAGCAGAGGGTTAGATGAACTTAGAACATGCTTCAGGCCCATCTTTTTCCAAGATAATCGTGTCGCAAAGGGGAGAGCGGCTGGGATTTAACGACAAGCGGAAAGGCGGGAAATCGGGCAATTGTCGCGCTATTATGCGCCTGTCGCAACGATTTGGATAAAAAAATCGGGAAAATTGCAACAAGTACACATTTTTTTTCTTATATTTGCACTCAAAAAATAAGTATTACTCAGACTTACAATCATTTTCAATCTATGGCTGATATTAATAAAATCAATCTCAAATTCTGGATCTGCGATGTAAATGCAGGCACAGGTATGCCAGACACAGGCGATAAGGCTGAAATCATCCCTGTCAGTGCTGAGAAGGCGGAACTGACTAATCTGGAACTATCTGCAGGCTCTACCAAGTTAGAAGGACGTCTGATGAAAAAGGGTAAAGATAACTTATGGAAGGTATCTATTCAGAATGTCTCTTATATTAAAAAAATGTATAGTCCGAATGCGGTCACTGTCAGCTTACACATACAGACGCTTGACACCTCGGGAAAGAAACTCACCAAGAAACAACTCGAGGGTGCATTCCTCAGTAAGAAGGTGGAGGTTTACTTGAACGGCGACCAGAAGAAGTCGATCGGTAACGACTTCTACGTGCAGACCCTCGAAACGGTCTATACGAAAACAGACGTCTATGTGAAGATGAACATCTATAGCCCCGACTACCAGATGGCCATCGAGAACAACTGCCGTATGTTTACCGCCAAGAAGATGAGTGAGATCTTGGAGGACGAAAACTGCGCATTTTTCTTTCCATACTCTCTCAAGGAGAGCATCAAGTGCGACTGCACTAACATGCAGCACATGAAGAAAAGGGTGGATAAGACCACCACTCAAAAACAGCGCGACAAAGAGGATGAAGGCAAAAAGATTTCAGCCGAATTGGACGAGATCATCAAAGGTACTGTAGGTAAGGAGCACACGTTCCCCTATCTGGTGCAGTATAACGAGAGCTTCTACGATTTCCTGAGGCGAACGACCAACCGCTGGGGCGAGTTCCTCTATTACGAGGGAGGACAGTTGAACATCGGTTACGATAACAAAGCCACGCCCACTGAGGTAAAGGACTATGAAACCCGCACCTACTGCACCATGGAAGCCCCGACGACAGTGAGCTACAAGCCGCAGCCTCAGGCCGTGGCCGACAATAACCTGCTGGACAATCCGCTGGAGAAGGACGGCTATGACGCGGTGAAAAACGAGATGACCAACATCGCCGACCCTAAAGGCGGTCAGGACAAGTATATCATCAGCAAACTCAGTTCGCTCTGGACCAACGGCAAGAAGTTGATGGACTGGATGATAGACACGGGCGTGAATGACATTGTATCGTGGACGAAAGCCAAGAAAAGAGTGGCCAACAACAACAGCAAATACAACGACAAGTATTTCTCGAGCACCAACTCCACCAAATATCCCGATCGCTACAGCAAAGACAAGAATTCGTATAACCCGTTCTCTGAGATCAAGCCCATCCTGAACGAAGACCGCTACAAAGAGATCCTGGACCTGGAACTGAAGGCCAGTCAGGAGCTTATGAAGATTGACTTCAGCACGACATATCCCGATCTGAAACTCGGACAGATTATTATGCTGGATGGTGAGAAATACCTCGTGATAGGACTGAGAGGCTACATGCCTGATGCCGACTCGCTCAACTACGAGGCGACGTGCGTGCCCATCGCCACCGAGGTTCATACAGAGAAAGGAAAAGACAACGAGGACAATGAGGTAACCTATACGGGATTCTACCCGCCATACCTGGAGACAGGCCACATCAGGCAGTCGGGCATCCAGCATGCCACCGTCGTGGACACCGACGATCCGGCACGCAGCAACCGCGTCAGGGTAAAATTCGCATGGCAAGGCAAGGAAGACGTAGAATGCACGCCCTGGCTGCTCTTCGCACAGAATGCCGCCACGAAGTCGGCTGGCGTACATGGCCGTCACTATAAGGACGAGGCCGTGCTCGTGGACTTCATCAACGGTAACGTGGAGCGGCCTTACGTGGTGGGCGCCGTTAACCAGAAAATACCTGCACCTCTGAAGACCGGCAGCATCGTCATGATGAGCCCCGGAGGACAAGGTGTGCGCGTGGCCGACGGAACGGGAGCGGGCATGACCGCTTTCGTGGCCAGTCTGACGCCTGGACTAAAGTCGGTGCAGTCGTTTTTCCCTGGTGCCGACCTTATGGGGAAAATCTTCACTGGTGAGAAATATAAAGAATTAACGCCCAGATTTGAGGGTAGCACGGAGATATGCGACCATTACGGCATCTACAGCATCAAGGGATGTACCGACAGCCGCAATATCACCATTAAGTCGCCCTGGGGCGACGTGAAGATCAATGCCTTTACGGGTATCACGATCAGCGCCCCCAACGGCGACGTGAAGATTGCGGGTAAGAATGTGACCATCGAGGCGGGCAACAACCTGAAGCTCACATCAGGTACTAACATTCAGCAGAAGTTTATCAGCCGCTATGGAAAGGATATCAGCGCGCTGATGGTGACTCAGGACATCAGCAAGAGGGCCGCCAAGAAGGTGCTGGAATTAGGATTACAAACTGTTGACCTGACGCTTATCAGGAATATGGTGGAGGTTGGCTTCAAGCCGCAGGAGGGTACCCTCGAACTGAAGTCGAACCGCTATCTGAAGTTGTCGGCAGGCGGCGCATCAGCCGGATTCCCCGACGAAATCTACGCTAATCCGAAGAAAAAGGCCCAGGAGACTCTGAAGGAGAGCGGCACGCTGAAGATGGCTCCTGCTATCCTAGAACTGCTCAAGAAAATCGGACCATGTGTGGATGCGCTGGTAGATGACTACAAGACACAATATCAAGACTGTATCTCGAAGTTATGGGCCTTGAGAACGGCACAGCGAAGATTGCAGTATTGGGCGAACAGACAGACGGAGGAAGAAGAGCCCGTGGTTTGCAATTATTACACAGATCTGAAAGACACTCTGTGGAATCCTGACACGAAAGAGTTTACAGAAAACGACATGGCATTTAAAGAGGTCGTTCAAGATACAGATGCCGCTCAAATCAACGAGCTGTGTCTTAATAGAGGCCATGCCGCTTGTTTCTTCCAGGGAGATGATCATGTACGCAAATACATTCTCAGTAAGCGAAAGGCCGAGAAGAAGGCTGTATTGAAGTGTGCCAACAAGCTGCGGGAGAGCATCCACAGTCTCTTGAAAGCAGACATTACCAAGGGAGACATCCACGCTCAGGTAACAGCCAGATTCGGATTCTTTACCAGCTACGTGCCCGACGACTATATCGGTACGTTTAAAAATGCATTCAAGAAAGACAACTGCAAGAAACTGTACATATATAAGTTCATGTTTGGTCAAGGCAATGATGCTCCTGCAGAAAGAAAGAACCTGACACTCGAAAGCAAGAATACCCTCGATCAGGTTGGCCACAAGACAGCCTTCAAGAACCTGATTGCCATGAACATGCTCGAGGAATGGGGCATATCCAATAAGAAGGCTATTAAGATGTCTATAAACGCGCAAGGTTTTATCCAGCCCACACAACAGGCTGCAGTTCCTCCAAAACCTGAGAATGAAGAGGATTTCTTAAATTGGAAATGGTATTTGTATGTGGGAAGCCTTGACATCGACCAGCTGAAGGTCATCAAGAAGGAGACGAACTTCGTGACGGGAGAGGTGAAAAAGGCATGGGACAATTTCAAGTGCTTGAAGAGTGCCTGGGAGTACTACTCATACGGCAGTGCCAAAGATGGTAAAATTCTCATTGGCACAGGCACGACTTACGAATTGGGTGAGGGAATCAAACCCATCAATGTCACCTATAACAAGAGTAAACTGAATCCAGCAGATGTGCTCGACAATGTAGAGCAGCAGGTTGAGGCGTTCTTAAGCCCCATCAGAGCACACTTGTTAGGGCAAAGCTATAAGGAAATAACTGCGGCTGGTTATGGGCAAATCAAAAAGTTGCCAGAGCTCAATGTACAAGCAGAAGCCAATATGGCTATCATTGAGGAAGAGAACGAGGAAGAACATGACGAGGATTAAGTAGCCACCAATTAATTCACAGAAAAGATGGAGAATTATATATTTAAACAGTGGAAGGACGTGATGGACAACTTCCAGAAGAGCGTTCAGAAAGAACTGGAAGAGATTCATCAACAGAAGTCTGCCGTACAGCAGATGAAGAGCGAGATATTCAAACGCCTGGATGGAGGCAAGTTCTACCGCGACGAGAACCGCATCGTGATCTCGGCACCGCAAATCGTCATCGGCAACGTGGACTACAGCGGTGACCTGCTGGGATCGATGGGTGAGGTGATCGTGAAGGGCAGCAACGTGGCGCTCGAGGGCGTGGGAAGCACAGGCTCCATCACCAGCCGGGCACCCAGCATCCGCCAGATAGCCGTCAACCCGGGCTCCGACGGACAGGAGAACGTGGTGGAAGACCTGTCGGAGATCGTATCGCAAGCCTGCGACATCGTGCTGCAGAGCGACAATGCTCAGGACGTATTCGCAGAAGGGCCCGCATCGGCAGGACGTGGCGGCGTGAGGATCCATGCCAGCAGTCACATGCAGATAGAAGCTGCCGTATCGAGCAAGAAGCGCAAGGAAGAGATAGAAGCCTCTGTGAAGGCACTCACCAGCCAGATCAGCGACATGGAGAAATCGATGGCCAATCAGAAAAAGCAGGTGGACGGTTACTTCAGCTACATGGAGGATTTGCTGAAACAAAACGAGAAACTTAACACGGATGACCTCTTTACCAGCAGTGCCAACACACTGGAACTTAATAATGTGAGCGACCAGATCGAGAAGACACTGCCGCTGCTCTACCAGACTTCGGTAGATTTCATCAAGACGATATCGGCACTGGCAGAGGCTAACCGCAAGAAGAAGGCATTGGAGAAGGAGAAGGGCGCCATCAAGGAAGGCGACGACTTCAAGAAGAATACGACGGACGCCGATATGACAATCGCCGCTGAGCACATCAACATAGCGACCATCGACGGCGACGGCAACCTGCACGCCAATCCAGAGGCCGGCATCAGCATGAGAACCCCAGGACTGGCCATCAGCATGCTCGGCGACAATGGCACCACAGTGGAGAACAGCAGTTTCAGCGTGCTCACTGAGAACGTGGCCATCTCGACGCTCAAGCCATCAGACAAAGGCAAGAAACAGACGGCTACAGGCAGCGTGAAGATCAGTTCGAAGGACGTTTCGATCGCAGCCATCGACTTCGAGACTGAAGGCGAAGGCAAGCCATTCGTAGAGAAACAGCTGACAGCCGACGGCAAGGTGAGCATCACCGCCAAGACCGTAGAGGTATCGACGGCCAACCCGACGAACATCAAGGTGGACGACAAGGGCAAGAAGACGGGCGGCGAATATAAGGCCGAAGGCGACGTGATCATCAAGTCGAAGACACTCACCATGGAGAGTCTCGACTACGAGGTGAAGGACGGCAAGCTGGAGAAGAAGGCGCTGACGAAGGACAGCAAACTGGCCATCCGCACAGAGAAGATGGACTTCATGGCCGCCGACACCGAAGGCAAGGCTACGGGCAGCATCTCGATGAACGCGAAGGCCGTCAGCATGAAGTCGATGGATGTCGATAAGGAGAAACTTACAGACACCGCGCTCGCTGCAGGCAGCACCATGACGCTCGTGTCAGAGAAGATGTACGTGGGCTCGAAGTCGAAAGACATCAAGAGCAAGAAACTGCAGGCCCAGAGCGAGGAGATGGGACTCTTTGCCGACAAGACGTTCGAGGCCCAGCAGGGCGACGGCAAGGCCGTGGTACAACTCGATGGCGGCAACGCATCGGTGGGCGGCAGCAAGACTCAGCTATACGGCGACACAACCATCAACGCCAAGGCCGAGGTCAAGGGCGACCTCAAGGCACCAAAGGCTGTTATCGACAACCTCGAGGCGAAGTCGTCGCTCAAATCGCCCAACATCAGCGACGGCATGGCCATGCCTGGTGGAGGCGCTGGCGGCAGCCTGAGCGCCAAACTGAAAACTGAGGATGCACCCAAGGAATAACTGAAAGTTTAAAATTTAACGGATAGAACATCATGAAGAGATCGATTATATCAAAATTTAATCAGCTACAAGAGAAATACACCAGTCATCTGGCATCGCTAAATTTCTATTACCTGAACCTGTGTGTCAAGGCTGAAGAGGCATCGCTGCTACCAGTGAAGGTACAGGTGGACGGAGAAGTCATGACGCTGGAGAAGGCTGCTACCATCGCCAAAAAGAACGACTTCGAGTTTATGGTCATCCCCCACTACGAAGACGACGTGCTGCCAGTGTCACAAGGTATCGCCCAAGTGCACCCCGAGTTTAAGCAGAAGATGGAGAAGATGAAACTCGAACCTATCAAAGAGGGTGATAAGGAGGACGAGGTACCCTACATCTTGTTGACCATGCCTGAAGTGGACGACGACCGCCACGACTTCCTGAAAGATACCGTCGATACGCTCTACAACGACTGCAAGGCGCACATGGAGGCAGATCTGGCCCAGACAACGGCTGAGATTACCCCACTGATGGCCGACCAGACAGAGCAGGACAAGGACAAGGTGAAAGAGGCTATCGACAAGCTGAGCGAGGAGCGCAACAAGCAGCGCGACGAGATGCACGAGCAGAAACTCAACGAGATCGAGGATGCCTACAAGAAATGGCTGAGTGCCTATGCACAGCAGCAGATTGCCAAAATGGAGGAAGAAGACGCCCACGGCGATGCTGCTGCCAAGAGAATGTCGTTAGAACAATAATCATCACGAACATAATACCTAAATAAAATATGGAAATCAGATTTTCGGAACAAGACACGCGACTGATCGTGGCCCTCATTGGCGACCTCGACAATGTATCGGCCATCGAGGCTGAAAAGAAACTGCAACCCGTGTTTGAGCAGGATGACCATGACGTCGTGCTGGAGTGCAGTCACCTGAACTACATCTCATCAAGAGGCCTGCGCTTGCTGATCATGATCTATAAGCACGTGAGGAATTCGGGCCATCAAGGCTACGTCACCAAGATGAATGAGACCGTGAAGGAGGTGCTCTTTACAGGCGGTTTCCTGAAGCTGTATCAAGAAGAATGACCGCAGGGGGCATTACCCCTGCTGGTAATGCTTGCGGTCGAGTTTGCCGTTATAGGTGCGTGCCACTGTCTCTACCTGCTCGTAGAGCATCGGCACCTTGTAAGGCTCCAGGCGGGCTGCAATATAACGGGCTATATGGCGCTTGTCGAAACAGGCGCCATCTTTCATGACGACCAACAGTTTGACGGCCTTGCCCATGATGGGATGATCGGCAGCGATACAGATGCAGTCGCGCACACCCTCGATGGACAACGCCACATCCTCGACCTCGACAGGCGACACCTTATAGCCCCCGACATTGATGACATCGCTCTCACGGCCTCCGATATGGAGCATGCCCTCGGCATCGATGGTGCCATAGTCGGACATATAGACGGTATCGCCCCTGAGCACGGTAGCCGTCAGTTCGGGATCGCCGATATAGCCGCTCATCAGGGTGTCGCCCTGACAGGCTATCATCCCCTCGGACGTGATCATGACGCGCGAGTGAGGCATCGTGTGGCCTAAGCAGCCCGCCAGGCAGCGCCCATCGTTATAGTTATAGGTGGCAATGATGCCCGTCTCGGTAGAGGCATAGGTGTTATAGAGCCGCGTATGGGGGAGGATGGTGCAGAGCTGCTGCATATCGGCATGCGACAGGGGCGCTCCCCCACTCTCGATGAAGTCGAGCCTATCGGCCAGCGACGAGAAGCGCGCCGCATCGAACGTCAGCAGGAAACGGATATTGGCAGGCACGAAGAAGGTGGCGTAGTTGCCCTCGCGCTGAAACGCAGCGAAGAAGGCATCGGCATCGCGCAGACCGTCGAGGATATGGAGCGTGGCTCCCTGCAGGATGACGGGATAGATCTTCGACAGACTGCCGATATGATTCAGCGGCCCATGAACCACGAACGTCAGATCGTGGGAGAAGCCCTGTCCTGCTATCAGGTTCTCAGCATCGGCCACGATGGTACGATGACTGATAATCACCCCCTTCGACTTGCCCGTGGTGCCCGTCGTATAGAGCACATCGGCTGTGCCCTCAGGTACCTGACCAGACGACAGACGGCTCTCTATCTCCTGAAACAGCGCAGCGGGGATATCTTTCTCTAAGGGAGCGGCCACACTGCCCGCCAGATGGATGGCGAGATAGTCGATAAGAAACTGGATGGTCTGCGAACTGCGGAAGGGGATGATACGGCCTTGGGGCAACTCGGCAGCCCGCTGCTGCACCCGCTGCCACAACTGGGCATAACTGCACACCTCGCCACCACAGCGCACAGCCGCCTTATCGGGGTAAAGCCTCGCGTCCTGAGCCAGATAATCCTCTAACGTCATCATATTCCCCCCTTTTAAATTTTTACATTTTCCCCAATTTTCCCTCCACCATCGCCACGATGCTATCAAGCGATTTCAGGTTGCGGGGTGTTGCATCAGTCGCCTCGAGTTTGATGCCATACTCATCGGAGAGCAGCATCAGGATGGTAGTCACACCCAGAGAGTCGAGTTCACTGAACAGGAAATCGGAGTCGAAATCTACCAGTGGCAGTGCGTCCTCCAAGAGTTGTCTGATTCTTTCTTTCATATCCTCATTTCCCAATTTTTAAATTGTTACATTTTTACATTTTTACATTTTAAAACAAACGGTGGGAATATAAACGCCATGAGCACCACGGAGAACATACCCACGATGGTGACTTCGGCCAATGAGTGGAGCGCTGGGTGGCGCGCCAGTATCAGAGAGCCGATGCCGATAAACATGATGAGCGCCGAGAGGATGATGCTGTGCTTATACGAGGCCAACATCGGGCGATGGTAACGGTACTCGCTGACCGCTCCCTCTGTCATGAAGATGGTATAGTCGTCGCCTTGTCCGAAGATAAATGTGGCGAGTATCACGTTGACGATATTAAACTGGATATCGAGCATGCCCATCAGTCCGAGAATCCACACCCAACTGATGGCCATCGGCAGGAAAGAGAGCATCGCCAGTTGGAAACTGCGGAAGGAGAACCACAGGAAGAAGAACACGATGAAGCCACACGCCCACCCAATATAGTTGAAGTTATCGGAGAGACTGTTGGCCAACGCACTGTTCATCTCTGTAATATCGAAGACGTACGAGGGCGTGAGGTCGGCTTCCGTCAGTGCTGCCCTCCCCTGCTCGCCCAGCGTCAGCACATCGATTACACTGTAGTCGCTGTGCAGACTATCGGCACTGATATTCGAGGCAAAGAGCGTAGAGGTGAGCGGACTGAAGAAACGGATATCCTGTGGCTGGAAACGGGTGGTCAGCAGCGTCTCAAACGGTGTGAAGGCATCAGTCGTAAATCCAGCCTTCAGACTTTCCTGATGGAGCAAAGGTAAGAGATCCTGATGGCGCTCCAACCACGCTTGCCAACCATCGAGGCGCCGCTGTTGCTCTGCTCTGGAACAGACGAATCGGCTGCAACCCGAATAACCGGCGATGCGCCCTTCTGCCTGCCATTTCCTGAACGTTGTCTGCAGACGCATACTCTTGTCGAGGGCACCGTCGATGGTACTGTCGCCTGATACGACATAGGCCTGGCGACTGTGCTCACTACCCGTCATCAACTGTTGGAAATAGGCCATATCGGCCTTCTGTTCCTCTGTCATATAGTTGATATGGCTGATGTTCGGATCAAACGATGTGCGCAGGCTGAAGAAGCCGAAGACCAGCGTGAGCACGATGACTGCAGCCACCAGCCACTTCTTGTCTTCCAGGCGCACGTGGCCTACCTTTGCCAAGAAGGTGGTATCGCTGTGGGCACCGTGCTTGGCTAACTGCGGCAGCCAGAGCAGCACGAAGAGGATGGTTCCTATCAGCAGGAAGGCACTGAAAAGTCCCAGGTCGCGCAGTGCCACACTCTTCAGCGGCACGAGGGTGAGGAAGGCGCCTACGGTCGTGATATTGCCCACCACGAGCGGCTGCACAATCTCCTTCAGCGTCGTCTTCATGTCGGGTGTGTGCGACAGATGATCTATCAAGTGCAGCGGATAGTTGACGGCTATGCCTAGAATCACAGACGAGATGCCGATGACAATGATTGAAACCTCCTGATGCAACAGCGCCAGACAGCCCATGGCGAAGAGCCAGCCCCACCCGATGGAAAGGGCGATGAGCAACAGATGGCGCACGCTGCGGAAGGTGAGGAAGAGCAGCATCAGGATGAGCACCACAGCCAGCGTCACTGATATCATGCTGTCGGTCTTGATCTGCTGGGCATTCCCCACGGCTATCACGGGCCCGCCCGTCAGATGTATCTCTATGGCCTCATGGGTAGATTCCACCTCACCGGCCACATCCTCCAGCAGGGCTGTCAGATGCGCGTTGTTCTCCGTCTCACTCGATCCGTAGGGCGAACTCATCATCACCACCGCCCTCTGCATATCGGGCGAGAAGATGTAACCCTCATACTGTTCGAAACGCTGCTCGCCCGAGGCTCTCTGCAACTGACTGACGACGGGTTGGAACAGGTTCAGCGGGTCGCGCTGCACATGATCGGCCCACATACCGCCAGCAGGCAGCATCAGCATCTGCTTATCTTGCTGCAGTTGGCTGCTTACATAGTCGGGCTGGCTTATCAGCGAGTCCATCCTCGCATAGTCGGCTGCAGTCAGAAAATACGGGATATGCTCATACACGAAGGCCGACATCGTCTGCACCTTCTCAAGATCCATCTGCGCCACCGGGTCGTTCACCATGTGGCTGGTGTCGCGCTCTTCGAGTGTAGCAGTAAACGCCTCGATGGCCTCTACCATCACGTCGGGATCGGCCTTCGCAGAGTCGCGATACGCGAACAGGGCGAACAGGCGGTTGGCACCCGATATGTCCTGATAGACCTTCAGCGCATGCTGGTGGCGGCTGTCGAGGGGCAGGAAGTCGGAGATATCCTCCTTGTAGCGGAGCCTCATCACTGAAGCCACTAAAAGCAGGGTGACGACAAGGAACGAAAGGAGACACAGTGCCCTGTGCCTCCTCATCATATCATAGATCTTAAGAACCAGTGTCGTCATCTGTTTCCCCAGATTGATTCCGTTAATCGGAAATATGTCGTTTTACTTTTGAATGTCCTGCAGCAGATCTTTTGCAAAACTCTTGTGGAACATCTTCATACGGCGGGTGAAGTTGGGGAACTTGAAGTCAAGGTTTCTCGACGAAGCACCTCTGTAGTCGATCAGATTGATCTTGCAGACGGTCTTGCCAGTGCTGGGCAGCTCCAGAGTTACCCGTACTGAACTTGGTAGCCTTGACGAAGATACGATAGTCGGGATTGCCGTCCTTCACAATCTTGATGTTCTTCTTGCTCTCGTCGTTCCAGCGCTCTCTGAAGAACTCTTCTGCATTCTCCATGTGCTCGCTCCACTTGGCTAATACCTTCGGATCTTCATCCTGCAACCACTGCTTCAGGGTTCTGCCACTATTCTCTCTATCGGCAATCGTGGCATTCAGATAGTCGAACTCTACAGTAGCGGTCTTACCACGCTGGCGCACCACGTCAACGAAACTGCCCTCTACCACTTTGAACTCATCGTCATCAGCAAATGCTGTTGTAACGGCACACACGGCCATCAAGGCCATCATCAGGAATCTCTTCATAATCTTTATAGTTTTTTGATGATTTACCCTTTTACTTTTTTACCTTTTCAACGACCAACGCACTATTCGTGCCTCCGAAACCAAACGAGTTGCTCAGCACGGTGTTGATTTCCATATCTACCGTCTGCGTGGCGAGGTTCAGCCTCTCTGAATACTCATCAGGATTCTCGAAGTTAATATTCGGCGCCACAAAGTTGTGCTGCATCATCAGGACGCTGTACACCACCTCCGAGGCACCAGCCATCCAACACTCGTGCCCCGTCATCGACTTGGTAGAACTGATGAGGGCGCGCTCTCCAGCGAACATACGGTCGAGGGCTATGGCCTCGTACATATCGCCCTGCAGCGTCGAAGTGGCGTGGGCGTTGATATAGTCGATGTCGCTAGGTGCTAAGCCTGCACACTTCATGGCTCGCGTCATCGCCGTTACACTGCCGCTGTCGCTGGGCTCAGAGATGCCTCCGCCATTGCTCGAGAAGCCGTAGCCTGTCACCTCTGCCAGAATCGTGGCACCACGCGCCACAGCGTGATCGTAGTCTTCGAGCACCAAGGCTGCAGCCCCACCACTGGGAATCAGTCCGTCACGGTCTCTATCGAAGGGACGGCTCGCCTTCTGAGGCTCATCCATGCGTATGGAGAATGCCCCCAGCGCGTCGAACGATGCCATCGAGTAGTAGTTGGTCTCCTGAGCACCGCCGCAGAGCACCATATCCTGCAGTCCCTGCTGAATGAGCATGAAGCCCAGACCTATCGAATGACTGCCGCTGGCACAAGCCGCACTGACCGTGAAGTTCACGCCCCGCAGATGGAAGATAGTGCTCAGGTTCATGTTCACCGTCGAGTTCATCGACTGGAACACCAGTCCGTAGCCCAGCATCGCCGAGTCGTGTTTCTCGTCCATAATCTTAGCCGACTCTATCACGGGCTTTGCCGATGAGTCGTTGCCAAAGATGCAGCCCACCTCGTTATCACGCAGGTAATCGTCAGTGATCTGAGCCTGTTCGAAAGCCTGCCGTGCGGCCATATAGGCATACTGCGCCTCTTCCGACATGCCAGCCCTCGTATGACGGTCGAGCATCTGTTTCGTAATGACGGGTGTCTCCACGATACCCATCAGTCCTGAGCGGTAGCCGTAAGTCAGGCGGCCTTCATCCAGTCCGATGCCCGACTTCCCCTGATACAGCGACTCCTTCACCGTCTCGAGATCAGTACCCAGACACGACCAGATGCCCATGCCTGTTATAACAACCCTTCTCATTTCCTAAATCTCAAACCTCAAATCTCAAACCTCAAACCTAAGTATAAAGTCCTCCGTTGATATTGATCACCTCACCCGTGATATAGCCAGCCTCGTCAGAAGCGAGGAAAGCCACGAGCGCAGCCACCTCCTCAGGCTTGCCGAAGCGAGCAGCGGGAATCATCTTCTTCAGGTCGTCAACGGGCAGATCCTTGGTCATATCCGTATCGATAAATCCAGGGGCAACAGCGTTCACGGTGATGTTTCTCGCACCAACCTCCTGAGCCAGCGACTTCGTGGCTCCGATGATAGCGGCCTTGGCAGCACTGTAGTTAGCCTGACCAGGCAGACCTTTCACACCCGAGAGCGAGGCCATATTGATAATCCTGCCTCCACGCTTGCGAGGCATCATGTGCTTCAGCAGATGGCGGGTGATATAGAAGTAGCCGTTGAGCGTCGTGTCGAGCACGCTGTGCCAGTCGCTGTCGCTCATCATGAACAGGGCTCCGTCTCTGCGGATACCAGCATTGTTCACGAGACAGCCAATCCAGTCCTCTGGGTGCTTAGCCTCCCACTGCTCCAGGGCCTCAACGATTGCCTTGGGGTCTGAGGTGTCAAAAGGCAGCAGTTCTGCTGTGCCGCCATTGGCTGTTATCTCGTCGGCCACAGCCTGTGCAGCCTCCTTGTTACTCAGGAAATTAATCACTACCGGCCATCCTGCCGATGCCAGTCTCAGGGCTACGGCCTTGCCGATGCCACGGGATCCACCCGTTACTAATGCATATTTCATGACTTCGTTTTTTGTTTCAATTCCAATATTTTTGCAAAGTTACATATTTTCTTGCAATTAACCGACAAATTTCACATTTTTATGCGAATTAATCAGAAATATTCCCTATCTTTGTAGGCACAATTCAATCTAACTAATCAAAAAGCATGGAACAGAAACGTTACGGTCATTTCGACGATCAGCATCGCGAGTATGTGATTACCGACCCCCAAACCCCATGGCCCTGGATCAACTATCTGGGCAATGAGGATTTCTTCTCACTCATCTCCAATACAGCCGGCGGCTACAGCTTCTACAAGGATGCCAAGTTCCGCCGTATCACCCGCTATCGCTACAACAACGTACCAATGGACAATGGCGGACGATACTTTTATATCGTAGATGAATCAAACCTCAATTCTCAAACCTCCAACCTCAAACCCACCATCTGGAACCCCGGATGGAAGCCCTGCAAGACGCCGCTCGACTTCTATGAGTGCCGCCACGGCATGAGCTATACCCGCATCACGGGTCGCAAGAACGGTGTAGAGGCCAGCGTGCTCTTCTTCGTTCCCCTGAAGAAATGGGCAGAGGTGCAGAAACTGACCTTGAAGAACGAATCCAGCGAGGTGAAGCAACTGAAACTCTTCTCGTTCGAGGAGTGGTGCCTCTGGAATGCCGCTACCGATATGGAGAATTTCCAGCGTAACTTCTCAACAGGTGAGGTCGAGATCGAGTCAAACCTCAATCCTCAGACCTCCGACCTCAAATCAGCCACCATCTATCATAAGACAGAATATCGCGAGCGCCGCAACCACTATGCGTTCTATCATGTCAACGCCCCCATCCAGGGCTATGATACCGATCGCGAGTCGTTCGTAGGCCTCTATAATGAGTTTGCCGATCCTCAGGCAGTCGTCGAGGGCAAGCCCCGCAATTCGCATGCCCACGGCTGGAGCCCCATCGCCTCACACTATATCGAGGTCACCCTGCAGCCAGGCGAAAGCAAGGACTTCGTGTTCCTCCTCGGCTATATCGAGAACGAACAGGACGAGAAGTTCGAGGCGCCTCAGGTGATCAACAAGAAGAAGGCTCACGCCCTCATCGCAGAACTCGACACGACGGAGAAGGTAGATAAGGCTTTCGCAGAACTCTGTGAGTACTGGGATGCCCTGCTTAATATATATAAGGTACGCACGGGCAACGACAAGCTCGACCGTATGGTGAACATCTGGAACCAGTATCAGTGTATGGTCACTTTCAACTTCTCGCGCTCAGCCTCGTTCTTCGAGAGCGGCGTAGGTCGTGGCATGGGCTTCCGCGACTCCAATCAGGACCTCGTGGGCTTTGTCCATCAGATACCTCCCCGCGCCCGTCAGCGCATCATCGACATCGCCTCAACGCAGTTCCCCGACGGTGGCTGCTATCACCAGTACCAGCCCCTCACCAAGCGCGGTAACAATGATATCGGCGGTGGCTTCAACGACGACCCCTGCTGGCTCATCTTCGGCACCGTGGCCTATATCAAGGAGACGGGCGACTTCTCAATCCTCGACGAGATGGTGCCTTTCGACAATCAGCCTGGCTCAGAGGTCACCCTCTTCGAGCACCTGAAGATCTCGATGGATCACGTCATCAACAACCTTGGTCCTCACATGCTGCCGCTCATCGGACGTGCCGACTGGAACGACTGTTTGAACCTCAACTGCTTCTCGTGGGATCCTAACGAGTCGTTCCAGACCACAGAGAACGTCTCTGAGGGCACCAAGGCCGAGAGCCTCATGATTGCAGGCCTCTTCGTTGTTACAGGCAAGGACTACGTGGCGCTGTGCCGTAAGATCGGCAAGGATGCAGAGGCCGACCGCATGCAGCAGGCCGTCGATGCGATGATCGAGGCTGTGAAGAAGCATGGCTGGGACGGAGAGTGGTATCTCCGCGCCTACGACTTCTACGGCCGCAAGATCGGTTCCAACGAGTGCGACGAGGCCAAGATCTTCATCGAGTCGCAAGGCTGGTGCACGATGGCTGAGATCGGTGCCGAGGATGGTATGGTAGCCAAGTCGCTCGACTCCTGTAAGAAGTATCTCGAGTGCGAACACGGCATGGTGCTCAACAATCCCGCCTTCTCGAAGTACATCTACGAATACGGCGAGATCAGTTCCTATCCCGAGGGCTATAAGGAGAATGCAGGTATCTTCTGCCACAACAATCCCTGGGTGATTATCGGCGAGTGTATCGCAGGCCGTGGAAACGATGCCTGGAGCCACTATGCCAAGATACTGCCCTCATACGTCGAAGAGAAATATCAGACGCTCCATAAGGTAGAACCATACGTCAACTGTCAGATGGTGGCTGGTAAGGACGCCTTCAAGCCAGGCGAGGGTAAGAACTCATGGCTCACTGGTACAGCCGCCTGGATGTGGTACACCGTTTCGGAGTTTATCCTTGGCATCAAGCCCGACTACGACGGCATCCGCATCGATCCCTGTCTGCCAGAGACAGCCTCCGACTACACCGTCAACCGTAAGTTCCGCGAGGCAGAGTATGATATCACCATCCATCCCAACGGCCAGCAGAAAGGCGTGAAGAGCATCACCCTCGACGGTCAGAAGGTCGATGGCACCGTCATCCCCTACGCTCCCGGCAAGCACACCGTTGAGGTCACGATGTAATATCACCTGCAGC
The DNA here is from genome assembly GCA_900315035.1 of uncultured Prevotella sp. Lineage (GTDB taxonomy): Bacteria > Bacteroidota > Bacteroidia > Bacteroidales > Bacteroidaceae > Prevotella. Next base: position 7,283 of record OMXO01000073.1, on the reverse strand, counting down.
GTATGAAGAAATACCTATTCCTATTTCTGATGATGTGCTGTGCGTTTGAGTCACACGCCATCGAACCGAAGGGGAAATACATTTCCCAGAGCGGTGAGCTGCTGTTCAGATTCGTGGCCGACAGTCTCTATATCGACATTGCCCAGAGCCAGCGCAACCTATCGGCATTCAAGCTGGTGAAGAGCAAGCAAAGCACCGAGGAGACAATTGCCTACAATGCCTTCGAGAGCTATCTGAACAACGGACAAGTGACCTACAGAGAAGTGCTCATCCGCGTCACCCAGCAAAAAGACAAGGAGTTCTTACTGGAGTACTTTGGCAAGGACAAAGACCGAGACTACAACTCCAACGAACGCTACAACATCAAGTTTGTAGAATAACCAAACGCAATCAGGGCTCGCCACTTAGCGAGCCCTGATCGTTGATCGTCAAGCAGTTTGGCTTGCTGACGTGAGCGGGGATTAGAAGTGGATGTTCACATCCATTCCTAACTGTATGGGGTTTGCACGCTGGGCAAAGTAGCGCTGCCCTCCAGCTGCACTGGAAGCGACGGCAAACGTATTGTAATGGGTGTTGGTCAGGTTACGGCCCCAGAGGGAGACAACGACTGGTCCGAAGTCGTAGTCGGCATGGGCGCCCAGCAAGGCATAGAGCTTCTGGGAGAAGGTGTTGGCCTCGTCCCACCAGATCTTACCCTGCCCACTGAGGTTGGCACCGATGGTAAACTTGCCGAAGCGGTAGTCGGCCATCGCGCTGAAGGTGTGCTGGGGCACAAAGGGGACATACTTGTCAGAGTAATTATAGACGTAGGATTTTTCCATCGTATGGAAGCCATCGGCGGGCGTCAGATCGTCGATATACTCATCGAACTTGGCACTCGTGAAGGCATAGGTGACACCCCAATCTAGGGCGTTCTCAACGGCACGTCCGCGCAGCGTGGCCTCTAATCCATAGGAGTGGCTCTTACCGGCGTTGGTCATCATACGGCCGTAGTTGGAGCCGGGGATCATCTGCGAGAGTTGCTGGTTGCGGATCTTCATGTAATAGAGGGCGAGGTCGAAGTGGACCTGAGAGTCGAAGAGGTTCAGGTGAGTGCCGAGTTCGAAGTTCCACGACTCCTCGGGCTTGTAACTGATGGCCTCTTCTATATTATCGTAGTCTTGTGTGGTATGCGGAACATCGAAGTCGCCGCGCATGGCGCTCTGCTGATTGGCGTTGAGTTCTGTCTGGAGCACGTCGCTGAACATCTGGATGTTATAGCCGCCAGCACGATAGCCTTTCGACACGAGGGCGTAGATGTTGCCAATCTGCTCGTCGAAGCTATAGGTCAGTCCGAACTTGGGCAGCAGCTGGGTGTAGGTCTTCGAGCGGCTGTCGGCTACACGCGACGTGAGATGATAGGTAGCCTGGCGCTCGGCTGTGCCACCCGTCATGTTCATATAGGCCAGGGCATCGTACTCGATCTTCACGCGATCGACATTCAGGCGCAGGCCAAGTGTCAGCTTCAGGCGATCGGTGAGCAGCAGGTTTGACTCGTGGAAGGCAGCGAAGGAGAACGTGGGGGTCTTAAACGACTCGGGCACGGCCATCTCGGCACTCATGGTGACACCTTCGAGCGCCTTCTGGACAGCGGCTTGAGCGGCAGCCTCGGCTCTGGGAGCAGCCATTGCTTCGGGCATGCCCTGGGCTATCATCTGCTCGAGCATCTGCTGATACATACGCGGATACATCGACTGCTGCATGGCGCCGCGCATGGCATTGGTGATGGCATTGCCGATAGGGCCCGTGATGGCATCGCCGAAATGGACGGGGGCATCGGTGCGCAGCCACTGGTAAGAGCCGAAGAGGCCTGTGGCGTGCTGCCAGCGGCTCTTGTCGTGAGAGCGGAGCACGAACTCCTGGGTAATGGCGTTCATCTTCTGGCGCTGATCCAGTTGCAGGTAGTCGGGCGTCATATAGTCCTGATCCATCAGCATCTGGTCTTGTAGGAACTGATAGCTCGAAGTGGAGGTGAAGAGCAGGTTGTCCATGTTGTAGCCGATGCTCAGGCCAGTGGTAAACATATTGCGCTTGTAGCCGTTCATAATGGTGGTGGCAGGATCGTCGGGCCTCAGTGAATAGGGCCTGGCCATACTCGTCTCGAAGGGCTGGAACTCGCCATAGCCGAAGCCGTTCTGATTGACATACTGGTAGTCGGCCGTCCAGTCGAAGTTCAACTGCTGCGTGGGCTTGTAGATCAGGCGCAACTTACCGCCTGCCTCGTTGGCCTTATCGTTCTTCTCAGAGAAGTTATCGTTGTTGATAAAGCCTTTCAGACCGCTGTAGAACCCCGCTGCGCTGAAGGCGAGTTTATCGCTGGGACGATGGTAATGAGCCACCTCAACATTCGAATAGAGGCCTGTGCCGATACCTAGACGGATATCGGTGCCCTGATAGCTGAAGGGGTCTTTCGAGTAGATACGTACCAGTCCGCCCTCCGTGTTCTGACCATAGAGCGTTCCCTGAGGACCGCGCAGGATATCCACACGGTCGAGCATATAGAAATGATTGTTGAACGCCGCCTTCGACATCAGGGGGATATTATCGTAATAGATACCCACGGCGGGACTGTTGACACGCGAGCCGATGCCACGCACATACATCGACGAGGTAAGGCGCGAGCCATACGACGGCATGGTAAAGGCGGGTACATACTGTGAGAGCTGCGAGAGGTCGCGCACATTCAACTGCTGTAACTGCTCAGCGCCAAACACATTGCTGCTGACGGGCTGCAGGCGCAGGCGCACCTGATCCTTAGGCTGAGCGACGACAACGACCTCATCGAGGTCGATGACACGAGAAGAGTCTGCTATTTCCTCGACGGCATCGGCCTGAGCATTCAGACTCATGGCAGCGAGGACGGTGCAGAATACAAGTTTTTTATTCATACTAATAATACCTAAATTGAAATCGGGTGCAAAGGTATAGCTTTTTGCCCACTCCTGCAATCCCTATTTGTTAGGATTTTCGGAAGCAACGAAGAAACGACACCGACAATTCGGCAGAGAAAACCGACAATTTGTCAGAATTTATTCATTCGGCATAATGTTTGTGCCTCTGTTGGCAAAAACATAGGAGGACTAAGATATGACATTAGACAAATTTACAATCAAAGCTCAGGAGGCCGTGCAGCAGGCCGTGAACACGGCACAGCTGAACGGTCAGCAGGTGATAGAGCCTGTGCATATCCTGAAAGGTGTGATAGAGAAGGCGAAGGACATCACGAACTTCATCTTCCAGAAACTCGGGGTGAACGCCCAGCAGATTGAGATGCTGGCAGAGCAGGAGATCAAGCACCTGCCGCGCGTACAGGGCGGACAACCCTATTTCTCTCATGATAGTAATAATGTACTCGTGCGTGCGCAGGAGATAGCCCAGAAGGCGGGCGACGAGTTTGTGACGGTGGAGCCTATACTGCTGGCGCTGCTCAGCGTGAACTCGACGGCTGCGCGCATCATGAAAGACGCGGGCTGCACGGAGAAAGAGATGATGCAGGCCATCCGCGAACTGCGCCAGGGACAGAGGGTGCAGAGCCAGAGCGCTGACGACAACTATCAGTCGCTTGAGAAATATGCCAAGAATCTGGTGGACCTGGCACGCAAGGGCAAGCTCGATCCCGTGATAGGACGTGACGACGAAATACGACGCCTGTTGCAGATACTATCGCGCCGAACGAAGAACAACCCGATACTGATCGGTGAGCCTGGTACGGGTAAGACCGCCATCGTGGAGGGACTGGCAGGACGTATCGTGCGCGGCGACGTGCCCGAGAACCTGAAAGACAAGCAGCTCTACTCGCTCGATATGGGTGCGCTGGTGGCTGGTGCGAAGTATAAGGGTGAGTTTGAGGAACGCCTGAAGAGTGTGATCAACGAGGTGACGAAGGCCGAGGGGCGCATCATACTCTTCATCGACGAGATTCACACGCTGGTAGGCGCTGGCGGTGGTGAGGGTGCGATGGATGCTGCCAACATCCTGAAGCCGGCACTGGCCAGAGGCGAACTGCGCGCCATCGGTGCCACGACCCTGAACGAGTATCAGAAGTATTTCGAGAAGGACAAGGCCCTGGAGCGAAGATTCCAGACGGTCATGGTCGACGAGCCTGACGAACTCTCGGCCATCTCGATACTGCGAGGTCTGAAGGAGCGCTACGAGAACCACCACAAGGTGAGAATCCAAGACGATGCCTGCATTGCCGCCGTCCAACTCTCTGAGCGTTATATCTCGGAAAGGTTCCTGCCTGACAAGGCCATCGACCTGATGGACGAGGCAGCCGCCAAACTGAGGATGGAGCGCGACTCGGTGCCTGAGGAACTGGATGAGACGACCCGCCGATTGGCACAGCTCGAGATTGAGCGTGAGGCCATCAAGCGCGAGGGCGACGAGGCGAAGATTGCTCAGTTGGACAAGGATATCGCCGAACTGAGGGAACAGGAGACCCGACTCCGCGCTAAGTGGGAAGGCGAGCGGCAGCTGGTGAACCAGATTCAGCAGAACAAGCAAGAGATAGAGAACCTGAAGTATGAGGCTGAGCGCGCTGAACGTGAGGGCGACTACGGCAAGGTGGCTGAGATACGCTACTCGAAACTGAAGGCGCTCGAAGACAAGATCAAGGCTATACAGGCACAGCTGGCCAATGCCCAGAACGGCAACTCACTGGTGCGCGAGGAGGTGACAGCCGACGATATCGCAGAGGTAGTGAGCCGCTGGACGGGCATCCCCGTCACGAAGATGTTGCAGAGCGAACGCGAAAAACTGCTCCATCTGGAAGCCGAGCTCCACAAGCGCGTGATTGGCCAGGAGGAGGCCATCACGGCAGTATCAGATGCCGTCAGACGCAGTAGGGCTGGTCTGCAGGATCCAAAGCGGCCTATCGCCTCGTTCATATTCCTCGGAACCACGGGTGTAGGTAAGACGGAGCTGGCCAAGACGCTGGCCGACTACCTCTTCAACGACGAGACGATGATGACGCGTATCGACATGAGTGAGTATCAGGAGAAGCACACCGTCAGCCGACTGATTGGTGCCCCTCCGGGCTACGTAGGCTACGACGAGGGTGGACAGCTGACGGAGGCCGTCAGACGGAAGCCTTACTCGGTGGTGCTCTTCGACGAGATCGAGAAGGCGCATCCTGACGTGTTCAACATCCTGCTACAGGTATTGGACGACGGGCGACTGACGGACAATAAAGGCCGCACGGCCAACTTCAAGAACACCATCATCATCATGACCTCGAACGCCACGAAGGAGCAACTGCGCGCCACGATGCGACCAGAGTTTCTGAACCGTATCGACGAGATTATCACCTTCACGCCACTGACGAAGGAACAGATCAGCGACGTGGTACGTCTGCAGATGAAGAAGGTGACGGAGATGCTGGAGCCTCAGGGCATCCGTCTGGAAACGACAGACCAGGCAGTGGCTTTCCTCGCTGAAGAGGGCTACGATCCTGACTACGGAGCAAGACCCGTGAAGCGCGCTATCCAGCAGTTCGTGCTGAACGACCTATCGAAGAAGATTCTCAGCGATGAGGTGGATCGCACGAAGCCGATTATTATCGACTGCTTCGGCGACGGGCTGGTGTTCAGGAATTAAAATGTAAAAATTAAAAAACGAGCAAAAGGAAAGCATCTGCTGTTAGCGGATGCTTTCTTTTTGTCCGTTATGGATGTAGAGGCCTTTGCGGACGGGGCGACCTTGGAGGCGGCGGCCTTGAAGGTCGTACCAAGGTGCGTTGTCGGCCTCAGCTTGCACACGTCTAATGGCTGTAGTCTCTTTCATGAAATCGAAGGAGATGGTGCCGTCGGCGGCCATCTGGATGTTGGTGACAGGCTTCGACATCAGCTTCAGGCCATCGGTATTAGCAGTGAAGAGCGTCGCTGCCGGTTTGGAGTCGTTGGTAAGACTCGCGTTAACCACCAGCGTCTCAGGATTGGTGTAAGGATATGCCGAGGTGCTCAGATACTGATTGTGCAAATGCCCCTCATCGACCCACTTGCTGTCGTCTTCACCATTGTTATTTTTATCCCAGACCATATAGTCCTTACCATCAGCATGGAAGAGGTTGTATCGATAGTGGTTGTCGTCAACGTTAATCTTGTTATTCATCCACTCAGTATAGTCGTAATCCACATGATAGATCAGCAGACCTTTGCCAGGACAGCCGAAATCCCAATCCTTCTGTTGGCGGTTCTCTAAGAGATAATACTCATCGCGATTCGCAGGATTGCGGATGATATAAGTATCTCCGCCATCGCTCACCGACTTCATGGCGGTAACAGTAGTAGCAGTGGTCAGTTCGACTGGCTGCCCCCACCCCAGCATCATCTTCTCCATCGTAGAGAGGTTGGGCGGACACCAGCCGTAATTCGTATAGTTGCCACCATCCATCAGGTCCCACTCATCAACAGCAGAAAAAGCCGTTGCAGGCTTTTGTGGATAGACATCGGGCAGGCCCAGGCAATGAAAGAATTCATGGATAATGGTGCCGATACCGCACGAATTGCCGTACTTCCATAACTCACAGGTAACAGACGCTACATCCGCTTTGACACCTCCAGGCAATTCCGGTCCAATGTACCAGCCCGTATAAGGCCAGATATAGCCTCGCTTCTGATTACCACAATAGCTCGCAACGACGAAAAGCACCTGATCGACTTGGCCATTATTATCCCAATCGTAGATAGAGAAATCGGTCTGCTCCGTCTCACACAACAGCTTAACAGCTTCCTCCAGAATACTATCGCCATAATACGTGCCGCTATGCCCTCCAGCCTTCAGATCGACCTTCACAGGTCCGTAGATATCAAACTTGACATTGAGGCGCCCTCCAGACTGGTCGCGCACATAGTCGGCCACACAACCTATGCCAACACCTTCGTTATAGCCACGCTCATTGAAGACGCGGTTGTAGAAGTTGCCAGGATCGGCCATCGAGAAGTCGGCATCGATGCACGTGACGAGTATAACAGGCTGGCGATAGGTCTTCTGAGGGTCGAACGTCTTTGTCTCAGGAATCGCATATTTACGAGTTCCTGCACGTTCGGAAGGACGGATGCAAGAATAACGCTGAGCGCTGGCCGTCAGGACAGCCAGCGTCAGCATCAAACTTATCGTAAAAAGTCTTCTCACCTTTTTACTTTTTTGCATTAGGGCACCAGGGCTTCAGCGTCTTAAAGAAGTCGTTACCCTTATCATCAACAAGGATAAAGGCGGGGAAGTCTTCCACATCAATCTTCCACACG
>OMXO01000030.1 GCA_900315035.1 uncultured Prevotella sp. | reverse complement strand
TACGAATGCAAGTCTTTTCTCATCTGTCATTTCTCTTACTTGTCGCATACTGATACACTTTTTGAACTTTAAAAGTGTCAACTTATTCAGTACACGTCATTCAAAGCAAAGAATTATAAAAATTACAAGCGTTATTCGGAGAAAAAATAGTAATTTTGCACTTGCTAACTCATGCCAAACCGCTTTGAAAATGATGGAACGGCTATTAGGAGAGCACTACATATTGGAATGCGTTTGCTAACGCTTTGTTTTTGGAAGTTGGAACTTAGGGACTTTGAACGCCGATGGCTAACCATGCCATCATGCACACCTTTATGGGACTGAAACCTCAATTGCAAACAGGCAGAAGCCAGATACCCTGCTTTCCTTTTGTAGTTAAGCTAGCATGTATTTAACCGGTCCGATTCTTGGGTATTCTACGGATCTTATGATTTGTATTATGACTAATAAAAGAATTCTTGCTGCATCTTTGGTATTGAATGTTTTATTGATTGTTTGTTTTTGTGGAGCAGCAATTCATTACCGTGGAATGATTATAGAAAAGGCCCAAAAGCTGATGGGTATGTATGAATCACCGTCAGAAGAAGATTTGGCCAATTTTAATAATGAGCCTATGGAAGCTGTTAATGATTCGTTAATGGTTGGAGCCGATTCAACTATTACATGCTTATTCTTAGGTAATAGCATAACATACCACCCAGTTATTGAAGAAGAACCTGCAAAGGGGAAAAGAGGATTAACCGCAACAAGTGTCGACAAAGATTATGTACATGTTTTAGTCAAGATGATTGCAGAAGGACATCATGTTAATATTAAATATTCAATTCTTGACATTGCTTATTTCGAAAGGACTTTCACAAAACACAGCTTTGAAATGAGCAAATTGGCTTTAGCAGAAAACAAACAACCTGATTATCTCTTTGTTCAAATTGGCGAGAATGTTTCCCAAGATGACATTACAGATTCGAAGAAATACGAAGATGAATATACAAAACTCTTATCTCTATTCCCTAATTCTAAAAGAATTATCACTATTCCCTTCTGGCCTCAAAAGGTAAAAGAATATGCTACAACAAATATTGCGATAAGAAGTCATTCGTATTTGGTAGATATTTCACATTTAGGAGATGGTACCGATCCCATGAATTTCTCTTCTTCATACAAAGATTACAAGATGCCAGGTGTTGGTTCACATCCAGGTGACTATGGTATGGCCAATATTGCAAAATGCATTTATGCTACATTCAACGCCATGCAGAAATAGTATTAAAGGGAGGTTAAAATGAACATCTCCAATCACTGCATCAGTAACTCCTCGATGGATACGGCATCGTTTAGCGTCCACTCGATGATTTTCCCATCAGGGTCGAGTAACACAAGGGTTGGGGCTGCTACGATGCCATACTTGGTGGCTACGCTGTCGTCGCCCTCTGTATCGATTACCAGCTTCCAAGGCAACTCGTGTTCTTTGACGGTCTGCTGCCACTTCGCTTTCTTGTCATGAATGGCAACCCCCAGAATCTCTAACTTGTTGCGATAACGCTCGTAGATTTCCTTGGTGTGGGGGAAGGATGCGATGCATGGTCCGCACCATGAGCCCCAGAAGTCAATCAGCACATAACGCCCGCGAAGTGAGGAGAGTGAAAGCTGCTGACCGTTGATGTCTTCGAGTGTAAAATCTTTGGCTTCTTGTCCGATAGGGCAGGCTTCTGCTGTCTTGCTCGCCATTTCATCAAATTCCTTAAGGCCTTGCGTATAGGCATTATAGAGACGCTTCATCAAGCCGTTCCTTACTTGCTCACCCATCATTTCGAGGCATTTCTTTCCGTTTCTCACTCCAACGAGTTCACTCATCAGTATCATGCAGCCATCGCTATTGGGATGATTGGCTACATAAGTCTTGATAGCGCGGTTTTTAGCTATTGGATCTGTGATGCCCTGAATGGTAGCCTGCGCCTCTTGAATTTGGAGGAAGGTATCAGACGACTTACTGATCGAAATTGTATCGACAGCCTGATAGCCATAGTTAAGAACTATGGTGGTGTCGGCTTCCTGAGCCGATGCTGTAAGCGCTGCTACTGCAGACAATAGGACAAAAACAATCTTATTCATATAACCGCTATTTTATATAGTGACATTTAACGTTTGCAAAGATACATTATTATCGTGGATAATGTATCAATTCGGGACTAAAAATATGCTCAATCCTTAAAGGTGGTTAAATTTGTCGTATTTCAATAGGTCATGGGGTTCCACTTCTGCCCCGTCGATGACATCAAGTTCGACCACTATGTGACAGACTGGGACTTTGATTAATCAGACACGATAAAGACGAATTTACTTGATGAGTTTCAAACCTCACAGTCCCCCTGTGATTCGAGAATTCAAACGACAATTATTTATCTTTAAAAATTATAGAAAAAAGTATTATGAGCATAAAAAACAAGGTGCTAAGGCTCCAATTTCGTACATAAAATGTTAAACGTAACTAAATTATAATCGAGATTATAATAACCTTGGTTATAATTTGGTATATTTGCAAATAAAATCCATCGCTTATGGTTCCATTCATGTATGGCTTGATAGCCGAAAAAGAGAATTTCATCGATCGTATTGAAGATAGGAAACAGCTTAAGACATTCTTGGGAGGTGGCATCAATGTAATGCTGATCTCACCTCGCCGTTGGGGCAAGTCGTCATTAGTAAAAGCCGCTATGGAAGAATTGAAAGCCGAAAACGACAAAGTTAGAGTATGCTATCTCGATGCCTCAAAAATCCTTTCTGAGGATGAATTCTACAATAAATTTGCAATGTCGGTCATCCAAGCGACATCTACGACGCTTGAAAAACGCTGGGCAGACTTCAAGCATTATATTCAAACACTCATACCAGCTGTGAAACTGAAAGCAACAGCAATGGATGCTCTCGAAATGGAGATGGAATTAAGTTTCGCATCACTTAAAGAAAGTGCAGAGCAGATTCTACAGTTGCCAGAACAGATAGCTAAGGACAAGAATGTGCATATCATCGTCTGTATCGACGAATTCCAACAGCTTTCCAACCTCCCCAACTGGAAGAAGATGGAGGCCACAATGCGTTCGGTCTGGCAACACCAGCATCATGCTAACTATTGTCTTTACGGCAGCAAGCGCCACATGATGATAGACATATTCAACAACAGCAATAATCCTTTTTATCGTTTTGGTCAGGTGCTGTTCATGAAAAAAATAGAAAAGGAATACTGGATACCTTACATTATTGAGGGTTTCGCTAAGACAGGTAAACGCATCAGTGAAGAACTGGCATCCAGAATCTGCGACACTGTGGAATGCCACTCATGGTATGTACAGCAGTTCAGTTTATTCGTATGGATGAATACGGAAACCGAGGTAACAGATGAGATATTCAACCGCCAGCTCCAAATTGTCATCGATACAAATGCCGACATGTTTGCCAATGATCTGGAGTGCCTTGCGGCCTCCCAAGTGGCCATGCTTCGTGCTGTATCAGCAGGAGAGACTCAGTTTAATGCTAAGGAAGTTGTAGAACGCTATGGACTTGGTGCACCCCGTACCATTACTCTCAACAAGAAGACTCTTGTCAAGCGTGATATTATTGAAGTCTGTGGTGATGGCTATCAATTCGTTGATCCCATTTATGCACTATGGTTTAAACGAGAGTATATGTCATGAAGTCTGCCAATTTACCACCACTGCATCAGCGAGCGGAGGTAGGCTGTCAACTCGGCAGCCATCTTCTCGTGTTGCCAGATGCTGGGATGATAGTCGTTGCCATAGCCCAGAGAGCCGTTCTGATAGGCAAAGTCGAAGCGATAGACCTGCTTGTCGCCAGCCTTGTTGGCCTCAGCAGCCACCTCATCGAGTATCTGCTTGGCAATCTCCAACTCCTTATCTAAGAGCATCGAACCACAGAGGAACACGATCTTCGCCTTGGGATTATGTTGGCGCACCATCTTCAAGAGCGTCTGATAACCCTGCTTGAGCAGTTTCACGTCGTAGTTGTTGGTAGAGAGATCGTTGGTGCCGAGATTAATGCAGACCACATCAGGCTGGTAACGGCTGAAATCCCATTTCTCACTTAAGAACGTAGGCTCGCTGCGAAGCTGAGGCTTCCAGGCATAGCCTGTATATTCATACTGCACAGGCATATTCGAGTCGGGCGTGCCATCCTTCGGACCACCATAGTTGCGATAAGCACCGATGCCGCTACGAGCCACCACCCAGTGCTGAGCCTCAAGACTACGGGCTGTTATCGAGGCATAACTATAATAGTGGTTCTCCGTCTCGTAGGTGAAACCCTCCTTGGCGTTCGTTCCTTCATTGCCATAGCCGCAAGTGATTGAATTGCCGATGAATTCGAGCTTTCTTGACGGCAGTGCTGGTGCCTCAATGAGCTGACGGCCTTTGTCGAGCACGAAACCCCAGAACTCAGGATAGAACTCAAAGCCCTCGATGACATACATCAGTCGCACCAAATGACGGCCTTCGGGCAGGGCGGTAGCGATGGTCACGACAGAGTCGCTCTTACCAGTAAAGGCAACCTTAAAGGGGTCGGCCTTATCGATCTGAGCCATGAAGTAGCCGCTCTGAGGCTTGGCTATCATCTTCAGCGACGTTCCCTCGAAAGCGGCAACAATCTGGACACCAGGGAAGTTCCATGCTGGGCGCTCTGGATTGGCAAAACTGATACGGCCTGTATAGCGGATATGGCTGTCGGTGGGACTGATGACGGTTCCGCTAATGGGAACGGTCTCGATGGCAAGGGCGGTTTGGCAGACTACTGCCAGCAACACGGCGAGGAACGACTTTTTCATCTAATTATCTTTGTTTGGTAATTGTAGTTATTCGGCTGCAAAGTTACGAATTTATTCAAAATCTTTGCATGTTAAAGCGTAAAAATGTGATGATATCACTCATAATTCACGAGAATTTTATAATTTTGCAGCCGTTATGAACTATCTAGGCGAACTGATATCCATCGGCGTGGCTTTCTCTTGGACTGCAACAGCACTCCTGAGCGAGTTTGGCAGCAAACGACTGGGCAATCTGACACTCAACGTGCTTCGGATGGCGCTGGCTATCATTTTTGCAATGGTGATGTTCTGGGTGGTGCTGGGCGCTCCCCTACCCGCTGGCATCACGATGGAGGCTTGTGGTTGGATGCTGCTTTCAGGTTTAGTGGGATATGTTATCGGTGACTACTGTCTCTTCCAGTGCTATATCATCATCGGTTCGCGCTACGGACAATTGTTTATGACATTGGCTCCACTGGCTGCCGCCCTGATGGCCTGGATCACCCTCGGACAAGAGATGAACGGGATGAGTATCCTGGCAATGATTGTGACACTGGCAGGCATCAGCATCTCCGTACTCGGACGCGGCGAGCACCATAAGGTGTCACTGAAACTGCCCCTCAACGGTGTGCTCTTCGCTATTGCCGCAGCCCTCTGCCAAGGTATCGGCCTCGTGCTTAGTAAAATAGGTATGGACCATTACGACATGAGTGCCACACCCGCCTGGGTCGTTCCTTTCAGTGCCAACTTCCTGCGCTGTATAGCCGGCATCATCGGCTTTGGCATCTTGCTGTATTTCCGTGAGGGCCTGTCTCCGCTCCGCGAAGCGCTTCACGACCGAAAAGGGATGGCTGTGGCGACTGCAACCACCATCTTCGGCCCCTTTGTAGGGGTTGGCTTCTCGCTGATGGCGATACAATATACTGAGGCTGGCATTGCCTCCACCCTGATGGCACTCACCCCCATCATTATCATTCTGCCCTCCTACTGGCTGTTCCACCAGAAGATTACGTGGAAAGCCGTCGTGGGTGCACTGATCTCCTGCATCGGTGTCTCGCTCTTCTTCCTTGGATAATAAGCCTGCCTGATCAGGGCTTCCGCCCTTGTTATGGTAACAAATGTTACCACCATTTGGATGTTTCATATAAATTGTATATCTTTGCACCCAAAGAGAGATAGCAAATGGACCGGAACATACTAAAAGCCTTACAACTTTGCCCACTTTTCGATGGGTTTTCAAATGAAGAACTCTATTTCGTATTTGATAGAGTACCATACAGAATGGTCAGATTGGGAAAGAAAGATCCCTACCTTTTAGCGGGTGATTCTTGTTGTAACGTGGATTTCGTGGTCCATGGTGAGATTGCTGTCAGGATGTCTGGAGCATCGGGCAAGTCTGTCCAGGTTTGCGTGAAGACTACAGGTGCGCTGCTCAGCACGGCTTTCATCTTCAGTGATGACAATACCATGCCTGTCAGTCTGGAGTGTATCAAACCCGCCACGCTATTCAGAATATCGCCAGAGATGTTCCAGAAGATGATGGATGACGACCAGCGGCTGAGGATCAACTTTATCCGTATGCTCTCAAACTCATGCAACTACATGGTCAAGAAGGTTCGTATGCTCACCCTTCATACGGTGCGTGAGAAGGTGGCCATCTTCTTACTGCAAGAGGCTAGAAGGCATTGCTCCGACTCTTTCCTGCTCACGATGTCACGCCAAGAGATTGCCGACTGTTTTGCCGTCCAGAAATTCTCGCTTCAGCGTAGCCTAAAAGAATTTGCCGACGAGGGAATTATCTCTCTCGACGGCAAACACATTACTATCCTGAAGAAACAGGACCTGATATCGGTCGCTGAAGCCTGAAGTGACTATTTCCTCCAGAAACGTGAGGTGATATCCTCGAACGTCCCATCGTCGGACTGGCGATAGAGATGCTGGTTCGTCGTGGGCTTCTTCAACGGTCCGAGATGCTTGATAAAAGGACCGATCTTAATGTAATCGAAATCCTTCTTGTTGACCTTCGACGAGATGAGTGTACGGCCGCTATACCAGGCCACCTTGAATTGCGGATGCTCTTCATGTATATACTGCGCCAGAAGGTTGACACCTTTCGGATCGTTGTCGCCGCCCATAAAGGATATACAGGTGATATCGGTACCATACTTATCGACAAAGGCATCTATAGCCTCAGCATTCAACGGCAGTCCGATATCTTCCCACAGATAATGACTATGACATCCCGGACAGTGACACGGGCAATTGGATATATTAATTGCCAGTGTCACTTCGTCGGGTATCTCCTGAAAAACAATGCCCGTGTTAACGTACTTCAGCATCATTTAGTCGGCCATTGCATAATAACGGCGTGAAGCCTCTTCCTGACGAGCCTGCGAGAAATTGCTCACACGCTTCAGATAACCGATGATACGCGTCATATAGTCAATGTTCTTAGAATGGCAGTGAGGACACTCCTTCAGATAACGCTTGTCGATATAACCGCAATCATTGCAGACCGTATTGGGGATATTAAAAGTGAAATAGTTACAGCCCTCATTGGCAGCCACCTTCAACAGATGGGCATACTGCTCTTTCGACAGATGCTCCTCGAGGTTCATGTGCAGAGCGGAACCACCCGTGAGATGCTCAATATAGGGTGCTCCGTGCAACTTGAACTTGTCGATAATGGTCAGCGAGTCATCCTCTACCACGTAGAAGTAGCTATTATAGCAGTCGCGTGGCACAAAATAGCCATCCTCACGGTCCCACTTAGCATGCTTCACACCGACATTCTCTGCAGGGATCATCTCGCAGTTGAACATCACCTCCTTCGAACGATACTGCTTGTTGTATTTCTCGATTAGCCCAAGGATACCCTGAACAAAATGCAGATAGTCGTCGTTAGGCGTGATCTTCAGTCCCATGAACTCAGCAGCCTCAACCAGACCGTTGATGCCAATCGTCAGATACTGACGGTTGATATTGATATAGCCGGCATCGAACAACGGTAACATACCACGCGACTGGAGCTCCTTCAGGTTCTCGTTATAGGCCAGCTGCACCTTGTGGCACAGGTCGATGACTTTTGCCAGATAGTCGAGGTAGTTGATCTCGTGGTTCACAGCAAACTGAATGCAACGATTCAGGTTGATTGTCAGCACGCTCTTCGAACCTGTTGAAACACCTCCTGCACCCAGTGTATAGCTGAAACCGTTGTCCGTAATCTCATTACGAAGACGGCAACAAGAACTCAGTGAGTCGGCATTATTACTCATGTAAGTAAAGAAGGAATGTCCCTCGGCGTACATCTCTGCCGTAAAGTCGCCCCATTCAGGATCCTTGCAGTCACCATTCTCATCGGTCAGCAATGCCATCGTCTCTACGGGGAAAGTCAGCAACGTCTTTGTACGCTCATGATTGAACCACTTCATAAAGCGCTTCTGCAGCCAAGACAGACCTTCCCAATCGGGTTTTGAACCATCGGGGAAATAGAAGTCGCCAAAGATGCTCTCGAAATAGTACTTGTCGTAATAGGCAATGTTCCAGAACACGGCCTGATAGTTGCGGGCGCCTGTTGGCTGGTTAAGCGTATAGACAATCTGCTCGAAATAATCGGTAATCACCTTGTCGATGGTGCGCTTCTTCAGGCTCAGGTCAGCCTGTTCGTTGGCACGCTTATAATAGTCAAGACCATATTCCTTGCCGATGAAATAGTTCATGTACATCAGGAACTCAGGTGTGGCGCAAGCACCGCTCAGCATCGAGCTTACCATGAATACCATGTTGACGAAGCCACCAGCGAATGATTTCAGATTAGTTGGAGCCGTAGAGTTGCCGCCAATAGAGGTGGTACCGCCAATCAGCCAGGGATACATCGTGATAGAGGCACAATAGTTGGCCAACGATGTCTCGTCGTTCTTATATATAAAATGGTGTGTCAGTTTGTCGATGTACTCATCAGCCAGTTCCTTACCGTACATTTTCTTGATACGGTCTGTCAGCAGACGGCGATTCAAACGGATAAAGTTCGACTTGGGCAGTTCGCCAATCAGTGTGGCAATATTCTTATGCTCCACATTTGCGTTGGCATCGTATTTCGAACCTGTAGCGGCATTCACAGACTCGGTGTATTCAGAAAGGAACATCATCTTCTCTAACGTGTCGCGATCCTCGGAATGTAACTGACGATAGAGAATGAATGATTTGGCCACCTTGAAGAAGCCTTCTCTCATCAAAGCCTCCTCAACCTGGTTCTGAATAGTTTCCACGGTAATATCATCGTGGATGTCCAGATGGCTGAGAATCTTTGAGATTGTTCCCAGGTCAGCAGGTTCCTGCACACTATCGAATGCCTTGACGATGGCATTCATAATCTTGTCTAATGAGAACTGCGCTTGTGAGCCGTCTCGTTTGGTGATGGTAAAGTTTTTTATTTCCATTGCATTTATTTGTTATTAATCATTGTCATTTTGAGGCTTATAGTTATCCGTTTTGGGAAACAATTTTGTCTTTTAAGTTTAAAAAGTTTTCCATTTTGGTAAACTCGAATCGGTTGCAAAGATACAAAATTTCCGCAATACAAGATACAATCATATCTAAAAAAAATATAAAATGATAATAAAACATAATTTGGAACAATTATCGCAGATTTTTTGTAACTTTGCCGCAAAGAACTAAATTTTTTCAAATTATGAGTACCTCTTTAATTATCATTATCGTTGTGGCAATTGCCATCATTGCCTATTTTGTGTCAACCCAGCGCTCGCTGGTCAATCTCGATGAAATGTGCAAGAATGCACTGAGCCAGATAGAGGTTCAGTTGAACTCACGTTTCGATGCCGTATTGGCGATGGCTAAGACGGCAGCCAAGTACGCTGAGCATGAGTCGGAGACGATTATCCAAGCTATTCAGGCCCGTGGAGGGAATGGGCGGGCGAACACCCCGGAGACTATCAACCAACAGTCGGATCTGTTAGGACAACTGCTGGGAAGGATGAACGTGGTGTTTGAGCGCTATCCAGAACTGAAAGCCAGTGAGCTCTACGTGAACGCACAAAACGGACAACGGGAGTATGAGGAGAATGTACGCATGAGCCGCATGATCTACAATGACACAGCGACCAAGATGAACCGGATGGTTCGCCAGTGGCCGTCGAGCATCGTGGCATCTATGCTCCACTTCGACGTGAAAGAGTATCTGAAGGTGGATAGTGAAGAAAAGAAACAATACCCCAACCTCGATGAAGCATTTAAAAAGTAAAGTCATCCTGTTGCTGGCGCTGTTGTCAACGGCAACAATGCTATACGGGCGCCCTCAATTAAGGAATCTTGATATACAGGTAGTATTGGCCCATAATGGCGATGCCTATATCACTGAGACCCGTACGATGGACATCGACTCGGAGGGCACAGAGTGCTATATCGTCATCGGCAACCTTAACGGCAGTGAGGTGCGCGACCTTAAAGTGAGCGACGAGACGGGGCAGGACTACACCTTTCTCGGCGACTGGGATATTAATGAAAGTCGCAGTTACAAGGCAGGCAAGTGTGGCATCGTCAATAAACGAGACGGCTACGAGCTCTGCTGGGGACTGGGTGACAGCGGTTCGCGCACCTATAAGACAAGTTATACGGTCACACAACTGGTAAAAGGCTTCGACGATGCCGACGGCTTCAACTATATGTTCGTTGCCCAAGGTGTCTCACCAAGTCCTGACCATGTTAAACTCACCATCGTGCCAGAAGACACCCTCAAGTTTACCACTGAGAACACAGGCATTTGGGGATTCCGCTACAAGGGCGATATCAATTTCATGAACTACAACATCGTGGCAGAGACCAGCGAGCCTTTCGAAAACCGTAGCGCCATGATTATCATGTGCCGTTTCAACAAGGGACTGTTCGAGCCGACGGACATCAGAGAGGGTAGTTTCGAAAGCATCAAAGAACTTGCCTTCGACGGTAGCGACTACACCAGTGAAGACGACTGGACGTGGGAAGATACTCTGGTCGTTGCAGCCCTTATCATCGGCTTTATCATCTTCCCTGTCGCCTTACTATTTGGCTATATTATATATGTATGGCGTGAACGCAAGAAGGTGAACAAAGATCTGATGTGGTATCGAGACATCCCCTACGACGGGAATCTGCAACGCGTCAACGATGTGCTCAACGCCTACAAATACTTCAACACAGACTACAACAACCTGCTGTCTGCCTGTATTCTGAAACTGATTAATCTTGGTGCTATCACCATCGAACAGCAACAGAACAAGAAAGGCCAGTTCGTACAGAACTTCGTGATTCACGATCTCAGGCAGGCCGACAATCAGCCCAAACTGCTGAAACAGGTGCACAACATCTTCAAACAGGCTGCAGGCAACGATACCATCCTGGAACCCAAGGAACTGAAGACGTATATGATGAACAAATACAACCAAAACATCACCGACTCGTTTATCAATACGCTCCATACCAAAACCAGCATCTCAAAATATAAGGATGAGATGGAAGATGTGCGCCAAGTGTTTGGCCTGAAGAAATACCTGAAGGAATTTTCGCTGATTGATGAGCGCCACGTTTCAGAAGTATCGCTATGGAAGGACTATATGATCTTTGCAACACTCTTCGGCATTGCCGACCAGGTGATCAAAGATATGAAACAAATCAACCCAGCATATTTCGATATGGACAAAGTGGCTGGACAGATGGCCGACGAGATGACCTTACCCACCATCTACTCGACGATGCACTCGAGCACCAGTCGGGCAGCCATGAACAAGGCTCAACGAGAGGCAGAGCGCTCAGCTCGGTCATCAGGCCATGGTGGTCATTCCTCATGGGGAGGCGGAGGCGGTTTCTCTGGCGGAGGCTCTGGCGGAGGTGTGAGATAAAACTCAGTTTTTTTGTTTCAGCGGACTGAATTACAAATTTATTTCGTACTTTTGCATCCGATAGCAATTAATAAGTATGATAGACGAAGATTTTGACATACACGAAGAACGTTTCTCTCAAGGCGAGAAAGACTTTGAGAACGCACTTCGCCCACTGAGCTTCTCGGATTTCAGCGGTCAGAAAAAGATCGTAGAGAATCTGGAGGTGTTTGTCGAGGCTGCCAAATATCGTGGCGAGCCCCTCGACCACACGCTGTTGCACGGTCCTCCAGGACTGGGTAAGACCACGCTCTCGAACATCATTGCCAACGAACTGGGCGTAGGTTTCAAGATTACCTCAGGACCTGTGCTCGACAAACCAGGCGACCTGGCAGGTATCCTAACCTCGCTGGAAAAGAACGATGTGCTCTTTATCGACGAGATTCACCGTCTATCGCCAGTCGTAGAGGAATACCTGTATTCAGCGATGGAAGACTACCGCATCGACATCATGATCGACAAAGGCCCTTCGGCTCGTTCGATACAGATAGACTTGAATCCCTTCACACTCGTAGGAGCTACGACCCGTAGCGGACTGTTGACGGCTCCACTACGTGCCCGTTTCGGTATCAATATGCACTTAGAGTACTACGAGCCCGAAACCCTGCAAGCCATCATTGAGCGCTCTGCCAGAATCCTTGGTGTGCCTATTACAGAAGATGCTGCCCTGGAGATTGCCGGACGTAGTCGTGGAACGCCCCGTATAGCCAATGCTTTACTGCGCCGTGTGCGCGACTTTGCCCAAGTAAAAGGAGATGGAAGGATTGATACAAAGATCACAAAGATAGCCTTAACGGCCCTCAACATCGACCAATATGGTCTGGACGAGATCGATAATAAGATTCTGCTTACCATCATCGACAAGTTCAAGGGCGGTCCTGTAGGCATCACTACCATTGCCACAGCCATTGGCGAAGACGCCGGCACCATCGAAGAGGTCTATGAGCCATTCCTCATCATGGAAGGATTCATCAAGCGCACGCCTCGCGGCCGTATGGTCACAGAACTGGCCTATCGCCACTTTGGACGCAATCCCTATAGCGGCAACATTATGGAACCCAACTTATTTGATTGAATAAAGGTATAATTGTAGAAACATGGCGAGAACAGGAATATTTGTCGGAAGTTTCGATCCGTTTACTATCGGGCACGACTCTATCGTGCGCCGTGCATTGCCCTTGTTCGACCGTCTGGTCATTGGAGTGGTAGGCGACAATGTGCATAAGCCCAATATGCGTCCTGCAGAAGAACGGATGCAGGCCATCCGTGAACTCTATAAGGACGACAAACGTATTGAGGTGAAACCTTATCATGGACTGGCCATGGATTTTGCCAAGGCAGAAGGAGCCCACTTCATTGTCAAGGGCGTTCGTACGGTCAGTGACTTTGAATATGAGCAGTGGCAGGCCGACTTCAACCGCAGGCTTGGTGGCATCGAGACCATCCTGCTCTATACAGAGCCAGAACTGGCAAGTATCTCGTCAAGCGCACTTCGCGAATTGGCGCATTTTGGCGTTGATGTGAGTGAATTTATTCCAAAAGCAGAGAATCAAAAGTAACACACCATGATAACTTACAGCACAGAGGGTGTCAAATTCCCAGGCATCAAGAAGCGTGAAACCACCAAATGGATTCACCAAGTTGCAGAATCATACGGAAAGAAAGTCGGAGAAATCGGATATCTGTTTGTCAACGACGAGAAGATCCTCGAAGTGAACAACGAGTACCTCGGCCACGATTATTATACAGATATCATTACCTTCGACTATTGTGAGGAAGACGTGCTCAATGGCGATATCGTCATTTCGCTCGATACCGTCTTGACGAATGCAGAAAAGTTTGGGCGTCCTTATGACGAGGAGTTACACCGAGTGATTATCCATGGCATCCTCCACCTCTGTGGTATCAACGACAAGGGCCCCGGTGAGCGCGAAATCATGGAAGCTGCAGAAAACAAGGCTCTTGCCTTGAGATAGCAACTTCAGCGTTGATGCCAGTTAACAGTTGGTAGTAGGCAGCAATGCATTCCTCGAAACGGGCCTCAAGGTCAGACAACAGATAGAGACCGTCTCTATTAGCCATCAGTCCTTCAAGCGAAATGGGGAACACCATTGGCCTATTCTCCAGCATGAGCAGGGGCTTCTGGCGTAATTGATCGACGCTCTGATAGACAAGGTTCATCGCCACATATTCTTTCCCGTCAGCACCCAACCATTTCTCAAAGACGAGTTTGGAGCCGATGGGTGTCTTCGACTCAATAGCCTCAGGTAGCTTATAATCCGTCAGCCCCAAGGCAGCAAGCACACTACCAAGGTTTGAATCATGACCACAAAGGAAAGTAAACTGTCGGCCTTCAGTCCTCAATTCGTTAAGAATCGTCTGTAGTAAAGGATGCGCTACATTGACAGCCACCAAAGGAGCTGTAAAGAGTATATCGCCATAATAATCCTTCACAGCAGAAATCTTCTCCCAATCACCACGCGTCAGGTCGTGATTAAAAGCAGCCTTCTGCTCATCGGGCTCCTCATAATATTGCAGTACAAGGGCATCAGAAGCACTACAGGCAGTCTTCAGCGACCCTCCCATACCAGGCTCCTTATTCAGTTCAAGAATAATCTCCGTATCATTCGTCTTGAAGCCAGTGAACTCACCTGCCTGCCAAGCGGTACTCTGCTCGACATCCAGCACTTTCTCCAACAAAGCATAATTGTCTGCCATCTTCACTCCCACACCTTTCAGAGAGCCATTGCCAAAGATATCAGCAATCTGTTGGCGGGCTCTGGCGCAGTAGTCTTCACTGACAACCGTCAGCTGAGGTGTGAAGACAGGGTCCATCGTATTCAGATCGTAATGATGTTCAATCTTCACATTGGCTACTGGCAGCATACCGCTTGAAAAATACTGGGCTGTAGCTATCGTGCGCTGCATGGAGTTGGCATAGAAACGCATCGTCCCCTCTGCAGGAAGATGGTTCTCATTCATCAGCCCTTCACTAACCAGCCACTTGCGGAAGAACTGTCCCATCTCCGTTTCAAGAACACCCCCACGCAACGAGAGTTCACTCTTCCCAGAAGACCAATGGAACCACTCATGAGGCGTGATACGCCCCAAAGCCGACTCCGGCCCTGACAAGGGCGAGCGGATGTTATGACGACTTAAGACCACAGCCTCTTTCAGAGTATAACGACTATGGAAATCTGTACTTCTCTCTATCTGCGCTTCAGCACTCAGGCTACCCAACAGGATGGCAACCAATATTCCCAAGCCACACTTTTTCATATCCTCTCTTAATAAAAATAAATTATTGCTGAATAACCTCCAGAGCCTTTTTCACCATCTCACTCTGTTCATTGAAGACAGAGAAATACTCACTCATATCCCATAGGTCACGCGCTATCAAAGCCTTCAGTTGCAGGCTGAGATAAGGTATCGTCTTCTGAAGTTCTGCCTCATCTTTAGGCTTGATATTCTGCTTCTCTCCTTCTGCAAAAATGGTATCGAGAAGGCTCTTGGGAATCTCGTAATTCTCCTTAAAGTCGGCAAACGATGTCCATCGGTTCTGCAACTCCTTACGATGGTTATCGACATAACGCAGGTTCTGCTGGATAACGATGCTTTTCGCAGCCAATTCACGATGGAAACGGGTATAGATCGTTGTGTCAAGCGGTACAAACTCATCGGGCATGATACCACCACCACCATAAACAGTACGATGCTTACGAAGGGTTTCGTATTTCAGAGAATCAGCAAAGTGAACACTATCGACATTGGTCAGTTCACCACTCTTCAGGCGGTTCACCATATCCATGGCGTAATCCCTGATGTCACCTTTCTTATAAGGCTTTTGAATACAACGGCCTGACGGGGTATAATAATGGGCTATCGTCAGACGTATCATTGAACCATCGGGCAAGTCAATAGGACGCTGTACCAGTCCTTTTCCAAAAGTTCGACGGCCAACCACAATTCCTCGGTCCTGATCCTGTATGGCACCTGTGACAATCTCGGCAGCAGAGGCCGTATAGCCATCGACCAGCACCACAATCTTACCCTGGCGGAACACGCCATCACCATTGGCGGTATATTCTGTACGGGGCACCTTCCTACCCTCGGTATAAACTATCAGATCGCCCTTCTGAAGGAACTCCTCTGCAATGTCAACAGCAGCCTTCAGATAACCACCACCATTTTCCTGAAGGTCAAGAATCAGATGCTCCATCCCCTGCCGGCGCAACTGGTCAAGACTCTCAAGAAACTCCTGATGGGTTGTAGCACCAAAACTGCCGATACGAATAAATCCAATACCAGGACGAATCATATAGGTGGCATCAACCGACTTAACAGGAATCTTATCGCGGACAACAGTAAACTTCAACTGGTCCTTAATACCCTGACGGACGATGCCCAGATTCACTTTTGTACCCTTTGGACCACGCAGGCGTTTCATAATCTCCTCTTTCGACATCTTCACACCCGCTATCGCCGTATCATTGACAGATACAATACGATCGCCAGCGATGATACCAACCTTTTCAGAAGGCCCATTGGTGACAGGCTGAATAACAAGCAATGTGTCTTCAATCATATTAAACTGTACACCAATACCCTCGAAATTGCCGTTAAGCGGCTCATTCGACTGCTCAACTTCCTTAGGAGTCAAATAACTGGAATGGGGATCGAGCTTATCAAGCATGCCACGAATAGCATCTTCAACCAGTTTTTCTTCATCAACCTTGTCCACATAAAGGTTCGTTATGGCCACCTCGGCAAAATGTAGCTTACGCTGAGGCGACTCATCGCTATGACCCATTCGAAACTGCGCAGACACAGAAAGAGCAAACAGCCATAAAGCTGCTAAACTCGCATACTTATGAACACTATTCATACACATCTTCTTCTGGTCGATCCTCCTCAACCACCAAATTATCAATAATAAAGTTCTGACGCTCCATCGTGTTTTTACCCATATAATATTCCAATAGTTTCTGCACCTGATCAGTCTTATGTAGCGTCACCTGTTCCAAGCGGATATCAGGTCCGATAAAGCCCGCGAATTCGTCTGGGGATATTTCACCAAGACCTTTGAATCGGGTAATCTCAGGATCAGGACCTAATTCACCGATAGCAGCCTGGCGCTCCTCCTCACTATAGCAATAACGGGTGATGAAATCGCTCTTCTGGGTGCTTTTAGCATCGGCTTCAGCAATAACCTTCTTGTTCTTGACCTTCGTACGACGATTACGCACACGGAAGAGTGGAGTCTGCAGTACATAGACATGTCCCTTCTTAATCAATTCGGGGAAAAACTGGAGGAAGAAAGTAATAATCAGCAGACGGATATGCATACCATCGACATCGGCATCGGTAGCCACAATTACCTTGTTATAACGCAGCGTGTCGAGTCCGTCTTCTATATCGAGAGCGGCCTGCAACAGATTGAATTCTTCATTCTCATAGACCACTTTCTTAGTGAGGCCAAAGCAATTCAGGGGTTTACCACGCAAAGAGAATACCGCCTGAGTATTCACATCGCGGCTCTTGGTAATGCTACCGCTGGCAGAATCACCCTCAGTAATGAAAATACAAGATTCCTCCTTACGATCGTTTTTCTCATCGCTGAAATGAATACGGCAATCACGCAGTTTACGATTATGCAGATTAGCCTTCTTGGCACGCTCACGGGCCAGTTTGGTCACGCCAGCCATCGCCTTACGCTCACGCTCACTCTCCTTAATCTTGTTCTCCAAGACTTCGGACACATCCTGATGAATATGCAGATAATTATCGACCTCCTGTTTCACGAAGTCACCAATATACTTGTTGATGCTGACTCCATCAGGCGACATTGTCGTTGATCCCAACTTTATCTTTGTCTGACTTTCAAAGATTGGTTCCTCCACATTTATTGAGATGGCCGCAACTATACCTGCCCGGATGTCTCCATATTCGTATTTCCCGAAATACTCCTTAATAGTACGGGCGATATGCTCCTTAAAAGCACTCTGATGAGTACCGCCTTGAGTCGTGTGCTGACCGTTAACAAACGAATAGTATTCCTCACCGTACTGATTGGCATGTGTGAAGGCGATCTCAATATCATCACCTTGAAGATGGACAATCGGATAAAGCGCATCGTTGGTCATCCGGTCCTTCAGCAAATCCTCCAATCCGTGACGGGAAAGGATGCGGCGACCATTATACATAATGGTAAGACCAATATTCAGATACGTATAATTGCGGAGCATATTCTCCACAATCTCGTCATGGAACCTATAGTTCAAGAACTTGGTCGCGTCGGGCTCAAAGAAAATATAAGTGCCGTTCTCGTCCTGAGAAGGCTCAGTGACATCACTTTTCAATTCGCCACACTCAAAAACGGCCTTTCGCACTTTGCCATCGCGATAACTGTGAACCTCGAAATGACTGCTTAATGCGTTCACGGCTTTCACACCCACACCATTAAGACCAATTGACTTCTTGAATGCTTTCGAATCGAACTTACCACTGGTGTTAAGGATACTTACCGACTCTATCAACTTACCCTGAGGGATGCCTCGGCCATAATCGCGCACAGAAATACGGAGATTATCCTCCACATTCACTTCTATACGGTCGCCAGCCTTCATCTTAAACTCGTCAATAGAGTTGTCAAATACTTCTTTTAACAGCACATAGATACCATCCTCGGATGATGAGCCATCACCCAGGCGGCCGATATACATACCAGGACGCAGTCGGATATGTTCAAGTCCTGTCAGCGTCTGGATATTACCTTCGTCATAATTGACGGTTTCTGGGGAAACAATATTATTATCTTCTGTCATATTCAAAATTGTTGGTTAAAGTGTTTTACGGAAACATCTTCTACGTTTATGCTGTATGTGTTCAAGATATTGCCACTGTGACTGCACCTTCTCGTTAGTCTCCATCTCAACATTGGTCTCTGCCCACTTGAAGCCGTATTTCTGAAACCAAGGGATGAGGTCGTAGAACAACAAGGCATTGGCACCTTTCTGCTGATATTCTGGCAAGATGCCAACCAGCATGAGATCGACACACTCGGCCTTATGCAGCTTTAATGCCCGCAGACAATACCACCAGCCCAAAGGCCAGAGACGACCCTTGCGACACTTCTGCAAAGCACGCGTCATTGACGATATGGAGATACCCACACCGACGACATCATGATTGGGCAAGTTCCAGTCTTCTATCAGACAAAGCAGATTCATGTCGAGCAGGGGGAAGTACATCTTCAAATACTCATCAATCTGTGCCTCTGTCATCTGGGAATATCCATAAAGGTTACCAAAGGTCTTATTCACAACATCAAGTACTTTACGGCCATATTGTTGCTTTCCGAA
This sequence comes from uncultured Prevotella sp., assembly GCA_900315035.1. Classification (GTDB taxonomy): domain Bacteria; phylum Bacteroidota; class Bacteroidia; order Bacteroidales; family Bacteroidaceae; genus Prevotella. The sequence goes on along the minus strand of OMXO01000030.1, from coordinate 9,758 downwards.
CACCTGACTACGCTTGGGGTGCATTGGGTGCAGATTATAGCGTTTCATGACCAATTCGGCCACCTTCTTATATTTCTCTGGGACATCCTGTTGGGGAACGATGAGCTTGTATTCCACATAGTCGTTATCTTTCTCCCAACCACCTATTCTCTCCATGTGCTTGGGATAGTAGGGATAATTGTAGATGGTTGCCATTGTACCCAACTGGTCAAAACCTTCAATGAGCATCCCTTCAGGATCCATATCTGTAAAACCCAAGGGGCCGACCATCTCTGTCATTCCTTTCTTTCGCCCCCACTCCTCGACTGCTCCAAGTAAGGCACTGCTGACTTCCTCGTCGTCAATAAAGTCAAACCATCCGAAGCGCACGCTTTTACGTTCCCAGCGCTTATTAGCACGCTTGTTGATAATACCAGCAACACGCCCGACAAGGCATCCATCCTTGTATGCCAGGAAATACTCGGCCTCACAGAATTCAAAAGCTGCATTTTTATCTTTGCTCAAGGTATGAACCTCGTCGGAATAAAGGTTGGGGGCATCATACCGATTTCCATCATATAAGTCATAATGAAAATCAATAAAGGCTTTCAATCCTTTCTTGTCTGCAACCCGCCTAATCTCAACTATTGACATCCTTTCTTGCAAATCAGTAATTCGATGCAAAGTTAACGAAAAAAGAGGAAATCACAAAATTATTAAGATTTTTTACGGCAAACAAACAGCTGATGCCCCTTGCCTGCTACTGTTGTAGCAAAAATGTAGGTATCGCCGCCATCCTGAAGCTTCAGGCGCTTACGCAGTTCTGCTACCGTCATAGGAAAGTTCCTGACGGTAATATTGGCCTTCTGGATTCCCGATAAAGCCACCTTCAGTTCACGCTTATTCATGGAAGTTACCTTATCTATCACAAACCGGCGACCAGGAAAATCCGTCACTTCTTCATCCGAAACAAAAAGATGACTGTTACGGTCGAGAGCAGTCAAATGGAAACGCTCTGACAGCACTCTGAAACATCCTGCTTTCATGATGGAAGCATTCGGCTCATAAAGCCAGGAAGGAGTGATATCCATAGAAATGATAGCGGAGCCTGCCGACTCAACGGCATCGCACTCGAATACGTCACCATTATTGACACAATAAAGCCTCAACGGCTGCTCTTTCATAGAAGCCACCAACAAGAGTTCTTTACACTCATTATCGACAGACACGATATGAACCTCGCGCACCCATCCGATGTCAGCCACTGCTTTGCGCCAGTCTAGCATCGGAGAAAGCTTGACCATCACCCTGTCTGACTTGGCTATCATCTCATCAATCAGCTCCAGAACATTCGGTGTACAGTCTGCGACTCCAAAGGTACGAGCCCCATGTTCGTCTCTGCGGGCTGGATCAATAAACAACAAATCGGCATGTTCCAAAGTGTGGAGATACTCTACCCCATTCCCACAGACGACCTCTATATGATTCAAGCCAAGTCGTCTGAAATTAGCCGATGAAATCACACAAAGTTGCTCTAGCTGTTCAACGGTGACCACACGTTTAAAACCTTTTGAGATGAAAGCAGCATCAACACCGAACCCGGCCGTCAGATCAACCATGAAGTCACCACTACCTGCTATTCTGGCCTTATATAAAGCAGTCGTTTCGCTCGAACACTGTTCCATCGAGAGATGAGGCGGATAGATGATATCATCGACAATAGCCCACGAAGGAAGTTTCGTCCGTGCTTTCTGTCGCCCTGCAATCTGCTCAAGGGCATATTTCAAGTCAACTTCTGGTTGTTTCCCACCCAGAAGTGCCAATTGACGCACATCCTCATTGCAATGCAGACGGATAAAATCCTGTGTTGCTTGTGTTACCAAATCATTTTTTATCTTGTTGGCGCAAAATTACGAAATTTTTCCGTAACTTTGCAAACAAATCAGTAAAATATGAAACGTTTACTACTTACCATTGCCATCATTTTGGGCATTTTCATCATCGCCGTCATTGGCGGAAGTTTTTATATGCTCAATTATTCGCTGAAACCAGATGAAGCAAGAGCCGACACTGCTGCCTGCTTTAAAAAGCTCGTAGAAGACTATCCAGACCTTAAGCCTTGGCTTGATAGTCTAAATACTTGTCACGGTCTGCGCGACACGTTTGTCAACATGCCTCGCGGTGAGCGCCATCATGCCTATCTCTTCCCTCTCCCAGAAAGCCGTCGCACAGCCATCATTATACATGGGTGGAGAGACTGCGCAATTAAATTCATGTATCTTGCGCGACTTTACCAACAATTAGGATACAATGTACTGATGCCAGACCTTCATGCCCACGGGCTCAGTGAAGGTAATGCCATCGGAATGGGCTGGCAGGAGCGGAAAGACATTATCTACTGGATGACAATAGCCTCCAACCGTTTCAAATCAAATGACTTCATTATTCACGGTGTATCTATGGGAGCAGCCACCACAATGAATGTCTCTGGTGAATCAATGCCCGACTGCGTCAAGTCAATCAAGTTTATTGAAGACTGCGGTTATACGAGTGTTTGGGATGAGTTCGGTTATGAATTGGACGATCAGTTCGGCCTACCCGCTTTTCCATTGCTATACTCCACTTCGCAACTTTGCCAATGGCGCTATGGTTGGGATTTCAAAGAAGCCGCTCCCATAGAACAAGTGAAGAAATGTCGCTACCCGATGCTTTTTATTCATGGTGACCAAGACGACTTTGTACCTTTTAAGATGGTTTATCCTCTCCACAAGGCAAAGTCAGGAAAGAAAGACATCTGGATTACGAAAGGAACAAAACATGCAGCCTCGTATCGCGACTATCCAAAAGAATACAAACTATCAGTCAAAAACTTTTTAAATCAATAAACAACATTACTCATGAAACAAGCAATTATTATACTGCTGATGGTATTCTCGCTGAATGCCTGGCCGCAAAGCTACCCACCGAAAGAGACGCCAGAACTGGAATTTGCACTGCAATTGAAAGTCACACTTGGAGAAGCCTTCTCTATCGACAACACCCAACATGGACGACGCACCGTGATTCCCATCACAGGAGGCACCTTCGAGGGTCCGCAACTGAAAGGTACTATTATCAATGGCGGAGCCGACTACCAGTTGAATGCGGAAAACCGCACAGAGCTTGAGGCTATCTACTGCATCAAGACCGATGATGGCATTTACATACATGTTCGCAATCGCGGTATCATTGCTAACGGAAAGGATGCTAACGGTAACCCCACCTTCTACTTCAAGGCTGCCCCCCAGTTTGAGGCACCAGCCGACAGCAAATATGGTTGGCTCAACAATGCCCTCTTCGTCTGCGCGCCTGAGTTCACGCCAGAGTTCAAGGGCATTGTACTTAACGTTTGGAAGGTGAAGTAATTCAGCTTATTCTTTGGTGACATCCTCTATCTGATCAATGATCTCCTGATAGTTATTCTGATTACGGCAGTGGATTTTATAGCCGATCAGACCACCAATAATACCACTGACAATCATCATCATCATGAAGATCAGGAAGTGGTTACCAGCCATCTGTAAATACTCGTCGTAGAGAAAATAACCCAACCACAGGATAGCGGCAGGAATACCGAACTTCAGCCATTCTCTATCGAGTTTCTTGGCTTGAGCAACCTTCATACGGGCATCCACAAGGTCTCTGTCATACAGATTGCTATTGTGCAGATGGCGACCTATGTAAACCGTATATACTAAGGTTATCAACATCAGTATGCTCATCGTTATCCAGACACCTAGTGAAGAACCATTGAGTTTCACGAAGGCCCAGTAGCCATAAGGAATCATGGCCAAGCAGAGGATGCAGGTAAACAGATAGCGACGATTGATATTCGAAGTGCTGTACTTGAGCGACTGACGGATATTGCGGTCGTTGATAATCTCCTGCTTTTCCAACTTTTTCTTCAATGTGGCCATCTGCTGGCGCATATCTTCTAATTCAAAATTCTCGTTCATCTTTGTTGTGTTCATAATGGGTAAGCTTTAATCGTTAGACATTTGTTTCAGTTGCTCTCTGATTCTAAACAGACGGACACTGACATTCTTGGTGGTGATGCCGACAATCTGACCGATCTCTTCGTACGACAGATTCTCAAGCCATAGCAAGACTATCGCTCTGTCGAAGGGTTGCAACTTGGAGATGCGCTTGTGGAGCATATCCACCTGACGTGTGTCCTCATCGCGGTCTTCAAAGAGGTTGATGTCCATCGTCAGCCGAACGGTGGCTGAGCGGCGCTTCTTTCTGTCGAGAGAGATACAGGTGTTCAACGCCACTCGGTAAATCCACGTCCTGATATCTGAGCGATGCTCGAATTTCTCAAAACCCTTCCAAAGGTTGACTAGTACCTCTTGAAACAGGTCATTGACTTCATCGGCATCTTGAGAGAACATGTAGCACACGGTATAGATAGTGCTCTTATGTTCTGCAACGGTCTGCGCAAACTGCTTTTCTAATGCATTCATTGTCTTTCTGTTTTTGAATCTTTACGCCCATTAGACGCAGCAAAGATACAAAAAACTACACGAAAATAAAAAATAAAATGGTTACTTATTTTTTTTTGACTGCACCACCCACACTACCAGCCTCGAGAAGACGCTTCTGGGCCTCCTCATAGCCCAAGCCCAACATATCCTGTAACATCCGTGTGCCACGATCCACAAGTTTGGTGTTCGTCAACTGCATGTTAACCATACGGTTACCCTGAACACGTCCTAACCGTATCATCAGCGAGGTAGAAATCATGTTCAGCACCATTTTCTGAGCCGTTCCACTCTTCATGCGGCTAGAGCCTGTCACAAACTCCGGGCCTACGATAGTCTCAATAGGGAAATCAGACGCTTGAGCTAAAGGTGTATCGGGATTGCTTGTAATACAGCCCGTAAGCAGCCCGTTCAATCGAGCCAATCTGATAACCCCTATCACATAAGGCGTCGTACCTGATGCTGCAATCCCCAGCACTGTATCTTTAGGTGTCGGATGGTATGGTAGGAGGTCGTGCCAGCCCTGTTCAAGCATATCCTCAGCCTTTTCCACAGCATGACGCAGAGCCCGTTCACCACCTGCTATGATACCTATCACCTTCGTATCAGGGACACCAAAAGTTGGAGGCAGTTCGCTGGCATCCAACACACCCAGACGACCGCTCGTACCTGCACCCACATAAAATAATCGGCCACCTTGCTTCATACGTTCCTCCACTGCCTCCACAAAAGGTTGAATCTGAGGTATTGCCCGACCTACAGCTGCTGCTACACTGCAATCCTCCTCGTTGATATGCTGTAACAGTTCCACGACCGACATCTGATCCAGATTATCGAAGCGAGATGGTTGTTCTGTAATCTTCTTCTTGATGTCCACAACTGCAAAATTTCAATTCTAATTTGATAATCATATCACTTCTTGCGCCATCTATCCACGATGAGGGCAATAGCCCCATCGCCAGTTACGTTACAGGCTGTACCGAAGGAGTCCATCGCGATGTATATGGTAATCATCATGGCCTGCTGATCAGAACTGAACCCAAGAATGCTAGAAAGGGGAGCCAACGCCGCCATAACAGCACCTCCAGGAACACCTGGCGCAGCAATCATCATGATGCTAAGCATCAGAATAAAATTAAGGAAAAGCCCCAGATCGGTGGGCATACCATTAAGCATGCTTATAGCAAGTGCACAAGCCGTAATTTTCATGACCGAACCCGACATGTGAATCGTGGCACAAATTGGTATAACAAAGCCGGCCGTCTCCTCTGAAACCCCATTCTTCTGTGCCTGTTTCAGCGTAACAGGAATCGTTGCTGCTGAACTGCTAGTACCCAATGCTGTAGCATAGGCGGGCAACATGTTCCATAATAACTTAATGGGGTTTCGACGTGAAATAATACCAGCCACCACGAATTCATAAAGCAGAATAAAGATATGGAGCGCCAGAATAATCATAATGATGCTGGCAAAGACCGAAATGACCTGCCAAACCTGGCCAGAGAAAGTCATATTCAGGAAGAGGCCAAAGATATAAATAGGCAGTAGCGGAATCAGCAAACCGCTGATGGTTCTGGAAACGACCTCCTTGAACTCAAGCGCTCCTGCCCGTAATGTTGGCAATTGGCCATAAGCAATACAGATTCCTAAGATAAATGATAAGATAAGAGCCGACATCACGTCAACCATCTGCGGAATCTGCAGTTTAAAGTAAGGCAAGAGGGCCACAGCCTGCTCTGGCAGACTTGCCGCCATTGTATTTCCCATCATTGCGGGGAACAACAGCTGACCAGTAGAATAAGTCAGTAATCCACTAAACACGGTATCTGCATAAGCTATGGCTACAGTAATCAGCAACAACTTACGTGCCTGGCTCCCAATCTCACCAATAGCCGGAGTCACCAAGCCAATTATTATCAGCGGCACAAGGAAGCCCAACAACTGTCCAAAGAGATCATTGAAAGTTACAAAAAACCTCACGAACGGTTCTCCCATTACCAACCCCAACAGGATACCCAGCACAATGGCTATCAACACGCGCGGCAATAAACCTATTTTAGAAAACCTTCTTATCATACACATGATCTTTGGTGGCAAAGATAATACAATTCTTTCAATTAACCAAAAAATGCACAGCAAATTAAAAAAGAAAGTCAGGAACTGGAGCGCATGAACCTTCTCGTCTGCAGTAGAACACTCAGCAAAATCAAAGCAATGCCGATATAAAAGGAGAAATTGATTTCGCGCCCCTCACCGAAGATGATAAAAGCAAGAATAATGGTGTAACAGGGCTCAAGATTATAGGTGAGATTCACGGTAAACGCTGAGAGACGCTTCAGTGCCTGAATCTGCAAGATATACATACCAACCGTACAGAACAGCGCGTGACAAAGCATAAACCAAAGATTAGTCCCTTCAGGTATTACACAGACAGGCTGACTGCTTGGGAAGAAAAAGAGATAACAAGGTATGATAGCAGAAACGGCAATAAGACCGCCTGACATCTGATACATTAACACCGTACGACTACGAACACCGACACTCGCTTTCTTATTACAAATAGCATAAAGTGCACATACGGCCGACGAAACCACACCAATCGCAATACCATAACGATAGCGGGCATCGAGCGAGAAAATACAAAGCACACCAGCCACCGTTATCAATGAGAAGAAAAGTTCCATCCAGGAAAAACGCTTCTTAAACAGAATGGGCTCGAAAATGGCTGTGAAAAAACCTATCAGTGAAAAGCAGATGACACCAATGGATACATTCGAAGCCTTAATACTGCCATAAAAAAGAATCCAGTGAAGGCCTAATAGTGCTCCGCAACCGCTAAGTTCCAGGAATTTATGCCAACCCACTTTGGGCAAACCGGTAAATACAATCAAAATCAGACTGGTAAACAACATACGATACCACACGATGTCCACCTCGTTCAGTGTTATCAATCGTCCAAACAGACCAGTAAAGCCTGCCAGAAGTACACTCAGGTGTAACTGTACAAATCCCTTGTTTGTTTCATTCATCTTAATTGTTCCTGGTTGTTTTCTGAGTCTTTACCAGTTGACGGCAAAGGTACAAAATCTTCTCAAAGAAAACAAAGATTGTCACAGGAAATGTGTATATTTGCACCATATTAATATATAAATATGGAACAGATTGAACGTATAACGCAGATGGAGCGCAAAATGGAGAGGGCAGCAATGGCGGTGTTGAACCTATCGGCTGCTTTGGAGGAGTATGAAGCGGTACAAGGAGACATCATCACTCTGAGTGAATATTATAGCAGTGCTGAGTGGAAGCAGGACTTCGATGATGACGAAGCAGGGAAACTACCGACTGGTCTGAAACGTGGTGTGCTTTCTGAAGATGGAATCTGGAATCTATTGGAAGACGTCCACGAACTGAACAACCGCCTAAAGGCTTAGTACCCTATAATGCAAAAAAAGGGCGAATTGCTTGCAGAAATCAAGTAAACATGCTATATTTGCAGTCAAAAGGAAAATGTATGAAAATAAATTCAATTAAAACCAAGGGCATTACCAAATTATTAACGCTGCTAGGATTTACTTCGGCGGCATTCGTATTTACGGCATGCTATGGTGCTAGACCAGTCAACTATAGCGAAAAACTCGCTGACAGTCTCAGTTTAGCAGTTAACCCAGAAGAGCCAGACTCGATACAAGCCGCTCAGTCAACAGAAAATGCTCAAGGTAACAGGGCGGCAGACGCCCGTTAGCCTTGAGCATTACTTCTTAGCTGCAAAGAAAACAACTTGTCTATCAACTAGTCAATATAACTCAATATCAGATTGGCAACTTGTTCCTCAGTCTTGCCATTCATATTGATAACCAAGTCGTAGTTACGAGTGTCATAGCGTGAAGTGTTGGCATAGTTCTTAACATAATCCTCTCGCATCTTGTCCACCTTGTTGATAGTCTTCATAGCATCCTTCCAACTCATGTTCCGCTTCTTCATTAAGCGCTCTATGCGAAACTCTATTGGAGCCTGAATGAGCACGCTCAGACGATTTGGATGACCATTCAGTATGAAGAAGGCTGAACGGCCGGCAATAACGCACGATTCCTCTTCGGCAATGCCCAACAAGATTTCCTTTTCTGCCTTAAACAAGGCTTCAGTAGTCAGCAAGTCAGCATCAGCACCCGTATAGTAAGCAGTGGAGTTAGCAGCATCTTCACCGACAGTCAGCACACGTTTGAAATCGGCCCACCAAGAACGCTCACGGCTTTTCAGGCGCTCTATTTCATCTGTTGTCAGTTGGTATTTCTCTTCCAAAGCTCTGATAAGGGCCTTGTCGTAGAACGGAACACCCAACTTTTCAGCCAAAATGCGACCCACTGTACGACCGCCACTACCCAGTTCGCGATTAATCGTGATAACAAACTTATCGTTCTTATTCATAATATTTATAGTTTTCCTCTTATTAAAATAAAGGTAGTGGAGGCTATGATGCCTCCACTACCAATCTATACAACTGATTAATCAGCCAGTTTTGCCTTAATCATCTCACGGTTCAGGCGAGCGATGTTAGCGATGGTCTCATTCTTCGGGCAGACAGCCTCGCATGCGCGAGTGTTGGTGCAGTTACCGAAACCGAGCTCATCCATCTTGGCAATCATGTTCTTCACACGACGAGCAGCCTCTACACGACCCTGAGGAAGCAGAGCGAGCTGAGACACCTTCGACGATACGAAGAGCATGGCAGAACCATTCTTACAAGCTGCTACGCAAGCACCACAGCCGATGCAAGAAGCGCAGTCCATAGCCTCATCAGCATCCTCCTTAGGAATGAGGATTGCGTTAGCATCCTGAGCCTGACCAGTGCGGATCGTAGTATAACCACCAGCCTGGATAATCTTATCGAAGGCATTACGGTCAACCATACAGTCCTTGATAACAGGGAAGGCAGCAGAGCGCCAAGGCTCAACGGTGATCACGTCGCCATCGTTGAAACGGCGCATGTAGAGCTGACAAGTAGTAGCACCGCGCTCAGTCTTACCGTGAGGCGTACCGTTGATGTAGAGTGAGCACATACCGCAGATACCCTCGCGGCAGTCGTGATCGAACACGAAGGGTTCCTTGCCTTCGTTGATAAGCTCCTCGTTCAGGATGTCAAGCATCTCGAGGAACGAGGTATCATCGGGGATGTCGTGCATTTCGTGGGTGTCGAAATGACCTGCGTCCTTGGGGCCATTCTGGCGCCAGAACTTTATTGTAAAGCTTATATTCTTAGCC
>OMXO01000005.1 GCA_900315035.1 uncultured Prevotella sp. | reverse complement strand
CATGCAAGCGGATGATTTCTTTCTTTTCTTCTAAACTGTGATGTCTATACATAATGAACCCCAGAAGTATCCTGTCTAACTTCTGGGGTTCACTTCATTACGCACTCCCCCTTTCATTAACCAACTATAACTAACATATAAAATATTAGTTCTAACCTTAATTAATTATTTCTGTGGTAGTCCGTAGCCGTTAGTGACCTTTCCCTTCGATTGTGTCAATGTCTCCTGCGGTATCGGGTGATAGTAGCGTGGGGCATTGCCCGCCGTACCTAATCCACCCAGAATATTACGGTCGAAAATGGTGGCACGCTGCTTGACGATTTCCACGCCCCAGTCTTGACGTGTATAGCCATCTGCTTCCAAGGCAGCAGCCTCAGCACCATTGGGATCAATATATTCAAACAAACCCTGAATAGCTAGATTATGTTCGGTTCCCGATACCTTACTGGCCACAGCGGCAATGCCAGAGTAATCGTATTGTCCGCGCCATCCAGGCGTTAGGGCGGGGTTACTCTCGTCACGGTCGAAGGTCAACGAGTTTTCCAGCTTCACGTTCTTAATCCAGATATAAGCAGGTATTTGACGACCATTGTCAAACTCGTAATAACCTTTGGCATCAATACCATCGCACATTGTCTGTATCTCGGCACGAATCTTGTTGGTACGCTCCGTAAAGTCGCCAGAAAGGATCATATCCCAACGAATGACACCCTCTGAGAGCAACTCGCGCTTACGCTCCTGATAGATGGCAGCCAAAAGGTCGCCTTCAGCACTTGTATAATCGTGGCTGCTGTTGCCAAAAGCACGCTGACGTATCTGATTTAGTAAGCTGGTAGCACCACTGGCATCACCATTATGATATTTGGCGACAGCCTGCATCAGCATCACGTCGGCCACACGCAGTTCCACATAGTTGATTCCAGAATTACGCTGTGAGGCGACATAGGGAGGATCCATACGGTTGTCGTCCCACTTGTTGTTGGAGATACCACCATTGAGTCGGCTCCCTGGCACAAACTGCAGGATTGCCTCGTTGCCTTTACCATCGCTGCCCGTCACCGTCATGCTTGGATCCATGCGTTTGTCATCGTCCTCATAACCTGAGTAGTAGAATACGGGATTTATACGGAAGGCTGCAAACGACTTACAGGGTGCAGCGTTTGAGCCGCCACCGTTAGAAGGACGTCCTTGGCTATACGGACGCTCGCTCTGCACACCAGCTTGATTGCCAATTTCAAAATAAGATTCAGGACTAATCACGTTGTCATGGGCATACTGGAACACCATCTGGAACGGATTGTTACAGTAAGTACGAGGGTCGTTAGTCACCAATTGCGCTGTTCCTTTCTGCTCGTTCAGGGCGTAACCAAGATATTTATCTGCAATTTGGAAGTAGGTCTTATAGTCTGTACGGCGAGCATAGACACAGCCGTTAGCCTCTGTGCCCTTCTTCTCAAACTGCACGTCGCCATAGAGCCCGCTCACGTCGGTACGAATGGTCTGCCAGCCTGCGGCATAATAAGCAATCTGACCTATCAGAGCATTGACATATGAACGACTAATGCGCTCGGCGGTAATGCCACCTTCACCCAGACGGTACATATAAGGCTCTACCCTCTGAAGCATCTCGATTAGCCGGTCGTAAATCTCATAGCGTGAGGTGAGGGAATAGCCATCCGAAGCCACTGAGTTCTCAATGCCAAAAGGCACGTCGCCGAAGTGTTTCGTCAGTTGGAAGTAGCAGAAAGCATAGAGTCCGATAGCCTCACCGTAGAGTTGTGTCCAATCGTTTGTCTTCCCGGCTTCTCTAGCACTTGTGTATTCAGCCTTACCTTCTAGGATACTGGCCAATCGCTTGGCGCGTGCCAGCGAGTTATAAAGCGAGTTAAACTGCGTCTGTTTTCCTGTGATGGCCACCTCCTCGGCAAAGAGCATGCCGATGGTGTTGTTCGACGAGTTGAACTCTGGATAATATTCTGCATCCGAAGTACAGTCCTCCCAATGATAGTTACCGCCACTGGCAGCATTCTGACGGTATTCGGCGTATGCCCAGGAAAGGACCTTAAAGGTTTCATCGACTGATGAGGTCACAAAGGCATCATCGGTCTTGGCAGGTGAGGAAACTTCCAGATAGTCGCTACACGAAACCAGAGCGGAGCCAAAAACGAGTGCTCCAAGAATTGATTTATATATTGTTTTCATATCCTTTATACTATGTTTGGTTAGAAATTCACGTTAAGACCGACGACGTATGAACGGGCTCTCGGATAGGTACCCCAGTCAAGTCCCGTCGTAGGATAGACAGAGCCCCCCTGATTGGCATTGGCATTCACCTCTGGATCAAGGCCTTCATAGCCAGTGATTGTCAGGAGGTTGTAGATGGTACCATACACACGCAGGTTACTCATGCCTATTTTGTTGATAATCTGTTTCGGGAAGGTGTAGCCCAAGGTCAGCGTATTAAGACGCAGGTAGGAACCATTCTCAACACCCAGACTTGAGACTATACCCATTGAGTTGTATGACAGCGGATACTTCGCATTCGCGTTCAGACGATCCAGATCTGAAGGATCGCTGTAGCGCACAAGTTCACCATTCACCACGTCGTAAATCTTATAGGCATCCTTCATGAACGATAGTTTATTCTGCAGTACACCGCCTTCCTTATAGCCATAGAGCGATGCCAGTTTGTTCACATTGTAAATCTTGTTGCCGTAGCTCCAGTTGAAATACATACCAAGGTCAAAGCCCTTATAATTGGCATTGATGTTGAAACCGCCCGTGTGTGTTGGGTTCATGTCGCCGATGACAGTATAATCATCGGTGTCAATCTTTCCGTTACCGTCAAGATCCTTATACTTGGCCATACCGGGATAGGCAATCTGTCCAGAAGGACGTTCGTCGGCACCGATTCCTGCAAATTCCGGAACGATAGCACTCGTCAAGTCAGCCACACCAGTTTTCAGCGTATAAACACCATTGGCATAGTCAAAGTCGTTAGTCGTGTAGAAGCCATCGTAGACAAGACCACGCACCAAGCCTACGGGTTCGCCCTCAATGAGGATATAGTCATCGCTCGGACGGTTCATCTGAATCCACTGCGTACCATATTGACCAGTGATGCCTTCGGAGAGTTCGTCAACCTTACCTTTATTGAAATTGATATTGGCACTTGCTGTGATATTCCAGTCCTTATCTTTGTAGATGACACCGCCTAACGACAGTTCCACACCGCGATTACTGGTCTTCCCGACATTGGCAAATGTAGAAGTAAAACCTGTGATTCCAGGCAGCGTCGTGTTCATCAGCAGATCCTTTGTAGTGTTCCAGTAGATGTCCAAAGTACCCCACAGGCGACCGTTCAGGAATCCGAAGTCAATACCGAGGTTACGAGTGATGGTCGTCTCCCATTTCAGGTCATCATTGGCCATCTGAGTCGATGAAAGGTCGTAGGCTGTCTGGCGCACGTTGTTAAGCGTGTAGCGCCAGCGGTTATCGGTCTCTGCCGTCCAAGTCTGTGCCCAGAGGTCGGAGCTGATGCCGTCGTTACCTACCGTGCCGTATGACACACGCAACTTCAGGTTGTCAAGCCAGCCTTTCGTGCCAGCCATGAAGGGTTCCTCGCTGATTCGCCATGCTAATGCGGCTGCAGGGAAATAGCCCCAGCGGTGACTCGGTGCAAACTTTGAGCTGCCGTCAGCACGGAATGTAACAGTCAGCAGATAGCGGTCAAGCATGTTGTAGTTAAGACGTCCGAAGAACGATAGGATACGTGATGGTGTATTCCAACTAGATGAAAAATTAGTGGCCGTACTGTTTGCAGCATCATACTGATTAATCATAGCGAAAGCATTGTCCTTCGTGAAGTTGGCAGGGAAGTGGTCAGCGAAGATGCGTGTACCAGAGCCCCCCGAGTTTGATACCTCATGACCGGCCAGTACATTCAGATTATGACCTTTCATGATATCTATGACATAGTTCAGAGTGTTGGTCCAGCGTGTGCTCCAGCCCACCGACTGTGAATAATCTACAGAGCCGGCCCACAGTTTTTCGCCAGTATTCTCATCGAGATAGGCGTTATAGGTTGCGCCACCCCAGTATTTGGTCTGGTTCCATGAACGGCCAAGGGTCAGGTCGGTGTGATAGGTCAGACCTTTGACGATGTCCCAGCTCAGTGAGGCGGTAGCACGCAGCGACTGTCGCTCGCTGAGTGGCTCGTAGTCGTTCAGCCGCTCGTATGGACTGTACATATCCCACTGTGTCTGCTTGGCAAAGTTGCCGATTGTTCCTTCCTGCATGGCTGCCAGATCGCCCTTGATGTCAGACAGGGCAATCGGACGGAAACGATAGGCAAACGAGAGTATCGAACCCGATCCGCTCGTTGTGCTTTCGTTACCCATACTTGCCACATCTACATAGCGGGTGTCGAGGCTAAAATTCAGGTTCTTGGCAAGTTCCTGATTAACCTTTAATGATATATTTGCGCGTTTTTTATATGAGTTGACTTTTAGACCATCCTCATCCATGTAGTTCACAGAGAGAAGCACTTTCGTCTTATCGGTACCGCCAGATATGCTCAAGTCGTGGTTGTGAGAGAACGAGTTACCATATACATCCTTCTGCACATCGTACATGCTGATGTTCTTATATTGGTTGATACCGCCATTGGCCAAACCATAGAGATGTTCTAAGGGAGTGCGATAGCCGCCTGTAGCGTCGTATGCATCCGCAACGGCCCACACATACGAAAGATAGTCATAGGGGGAGAGTGCCTCCAGATACTTCGTTGGAGTATTGAATTTGGCATAACCATTGTACGAAATGGTAACCTTACCTTCCTTGGCACGCTTCGTCGTGACCAGGATAACGCCATTAGCACCACGGGCACCATAGATGGCTGTCGAAGAGGCATCCTTTAACACATCAATAGTCTCCACCTGGTCGGCCGGAATATCGCTCAACGAGCCAGCCACTCCGTCAATCAGTATCAGTGGCTCGTTGCTTTGAGAGATAGAACCGCCACCGCGCACACGGATAGCTACTGAGGCATCAGGACGACCATCCTGTGAAACAATGTTCACACCGGGCAATTTTCCTTGCAGAGCCTGAGTCACGTCAGCCACTGGTGCTGCAGCGATGTTCTTACCTGATACAGAAGCAACAGATCCCGTCAGGTCTCGACGGCGGATTGTCTGATAACCGATCACTACCACCTCGTCGAGAGCCGCATTGTCTTCTTCCATCACGACATCGATTACAGACTGATTTCCCACCGTAACCATCTTTGAGAGATAGCCAATGTAGGAAAACTGCAATTGAGCAGACGATTTCACTGACTTGACGGTGTATTTTCCATCAAAGTCGGTTACTGTACCTGTGGTAGTTCCTTTTACCATCACACTAACACCAATAAGAGGTTCGCCCTGTGCATCTTTTACCTGACCGGTTACCGATTGCTGGGCAAAACTCATGAGCCATAGCATACATGATGCTATCACTACTAAAGTTCTTTTGATTTTTTGGTTCATTGATTTTTGGTTTACTAATAGTTAGTACTTAAGCAATTTTACGATTGCAAAGTTACACTATTAGTAAAAAGATGGAGCGGCAAATTAGCGCCATTGATGGTGGAAAATTGTGTCAGGGGCACTATTTGACACAAAAACACTCCCTATTTGCCAAATTCTTCATCCCTGTATTCAGAAGGTGTCTTACCGATTTCTGCTTTAAAGCATTTACGAAAGTATATGACATCCGAGAACCCACAGGCATAAGCCACGTCTTTCACCATCGCTCCCTGACTGAGCATGGCACACGCCTTTCTGATGCGCGCTTCACGGATGAAGTCAAGTGGAGTGACACCCAACAACGATTTCATCTTACGATTCAGTCCCGATCGGCTTGTGGCCGTCGCATCGGCCATGTCACCGATGCTAATGTCAGAGTCTCCCAAATGTTCTTCAATGAATTTTATTGCACGCTGCATGAACAGCTCATCATCTGGCTTCATCTTAGGCTTAACTGGCTCTTGCTTGGTTTCTTTGCCAGTCGCAGACTCCCGTCTGGCATTAAGCAGTGCCAGATAGGCCTCATGCGTTTCTTTCTGTTGTCGCTTGATACGGCGTATGTATTGGAAGGAGTAAACCGACAGCCAGACAAGTGACATGGCAAGCAGAGCATAGAGCAGTTGTGCCCAGCGTGTCTCCCAGAATGTGGGTTTTACGATGATTATCAACTGACGGGTATTATCAACCCATACACCGTCGCTGTTGGTCGAGCGGATTTTCAACTGATACGTTCCAGGCCTGAGGTTCAGGAAGGTTGTAGAGTGTTCCTTTCCAATATTAACCCATCCGTTGCCGTCATCCAACTGATAGGCATAGTGGATGATGCCGCCACCACGATAGTCGAGTGCCGAGAAGCAGATGGTGACATCGCGCTCTTCTTCTTTATTTAATAATAAGGTATCAAGCCCGTTCACGGCCAGGTTCAGACTGTCGCCATGAATGGAAATGGATGTCAGGGCTATCGGGGGGATGTCGCTGCTTTTCCTGATATCTGCCGGTTTGATTGTGATGGCACCATTCTGCAAGCCGATGATTCTCCGTCCGTCGGGCAATAGCAGAGGTATGGCATCCGAAAAGCGCAGCATGCTCCCCCAGAAATGGGCATCGTAGGTGGTCGATTCATTATTGTCTGGGTCAAGAAGAATCAGCTGGTTGTTGCTCACCACAAGCAGTTTGCCATCACTCTCTACTGCCGAGAGGGTTATATCCGTCGACAGTCCTGTCGATATGTCGAAATGCCGGAATTCCAGATTTTTGTCCAAGAGTTGTCGGGTGATAATCTGATTCACTCCGCCACTCTCTGTACAGACAAACAGTCTATGATTACTGTCTTCAGCAATGAACATCACGGCATTACAACTCAGACTTCTATAGCGTTTCGGGTCACGGCGGTGAAGTGTGAGACTAATATCACTCACCTTCGGTTTTGTCACATCAGCCACCAACAGACCGGTTGTTGTGGCTGCCAGGAGGATGCCCTGCGGTGTTATATGGATTTGTCTCACCCGCAGTCCTTTCTGGATGGAGTTAGTCAGTCCGTAATTTTTATTCAAAAACACCAATTTGTCTGCCTGGGTGTCCTCGACACAGCAGATGCCTTGATTGAAGGTGGCAACCCATAGGCGCCCACGCTGGTCTTCGGCTGTGTAATAGAGTTCATTGTCAGACAGAGATTTGGGGTTGTCTGTTTCATGAATGAAATGATCCACGCGGAATCTGCCCTCTGCCGTTTCACGAAGTCGGAAAAGACCGTCGGGCTTACTCGATAGCCAGAACACTCCCTTCGAATCCTGCATTACATGATAAATGGGCGAACCGAAAGAGGTGTAGTTAGTGTGCAGTTGTCCATCGCGTCCTAAGTAGCCTAGGAAGCCATTGTCGGCATCAAAGACCAGTATCGTCTTCTGATTACGAGTTGTAACCCAATAGCGTTTCTTTCGGTCGAGGCAGAAACTGCGAACCTGATCATTGCCAGTCATTTCAAAGGGCTGATATCTCTTCTGTCCAAAGGTCAACTTATAGACACCGTATCCGCTGCGCATCCAGACGTTTCCCTCGCGGTCAGTCATGCCATAGTGCAAATAGTTCTTCGGAGAAATGACTGAAGGACAGAGGTGCCATTCCGAACTACCACTAACCTGATATTCCAGTTGCCCGTCACGATGGATACGCCATCGTGTACCCAATGAATCACGGTGCTCAAAGGGCGGCTGATTCGGCATCACATTCTGATTAAGACGCTGATTGAAGACCTTGAGCATTTTCTGCTCTTCTGCTGGCGGAAGTGGGCTGAAACGGCAGTCGTTGACGTTGAAAAGGAATACATGATGGTCGTAGCTGCACAACAGATTTCCATCTTCGTTGAGCATCATATCTCTTATGCGGTCGGAAGGAATATCTATACCGTCGCCCTTCTGCGACTTGAAACACACAAACTCATAGCCATCATAGCGGTTCAACCCGTTCCAAGTGGCAAACCACATCATGCCCTGATGATCTTGCACAATCTGCGTGACGTACCACTGCGCCATGCCGCTGAACTCATCGTAGTGAGTCAACGTACATTGTGGCTGTGAGCAGAGTGTATTCACCCAGCATACCAGTAAGCACCATATAAGAAATACGGCCTTCCGCATATTAATAGTTAGTTAATCAACCGCAAAGGTACACTTTTTATTTGAATTAGTAAACTATTATTTCAAAAATGTTTTAGAAAGAGAGCATGCACAGCCCACTCTATCAGCCGGGGCAAAGCATAGGTATCGAGATCTGACTCGGGAATCCAGATATAATCGGGGGGAAGTTCAGGTCTCTCTCCGGTTTCTAGTAGGTAGAAGTCGGCATAGAGGATACGATGGGTCAGGACATGCTTCACGTTCTGGCTCAACAACACGGTCCCAGCAGGAACATCATCAGTCGGCTCTACAAGCCAGGGTTCCCAAAGTCCTTGCCAGATATCGCCGGCTACGCGCCGGTGGATGGCTGTCGTTCCTCCACAGCGCACATAGATATATATCAGACGGCGCTCGCGAACTTTGAGCGTCTTCAACTTGACGGGGAGTTCGCCCACCCTACCCTTACGAAAAGCCTCACACGACTCCATCAGTGGACAGACGGAACAATCGGGCGACTGTGGGGTACATTGAAGGGCGCCAAAATCCATAATAGCCTGGTTGTAGAGGGATGAGAGGTGAGAGGTGAGGGGTGAGGGGTGAGAGTTTTTTTCTGTGGGTAATAACGACTGAGCCAGAGCCTGGAACGTTTTCTTGCCCTCGGTAGTATTAATTGGGGTTCCTATACCGAAATGACGGGCCAGCACACGATACACGTTACCATCGACGACGGCTGCAGGGAGTCCGAAGGCGATACTGCCGATGGCAGCGGCTGTATAGTCGCCCACCCCTTTCAGTTGACGGATTTCCTCGAGTGTCTGAGGGAAATGCCCGAGAGCAACAATCTGGCGAGCTGCGAAATGAAGGTTACGGGCACGACTGTAATAACCGAGTCCCTGCCACTCGCGAAGCACCTCATCTTCGGTGGCGGCAGCAAGTTCATCCACTGTAGGCCAGCGGCGCATGAACCGTTCCCAATACTCCCATCCCTGTTTCACCTGCGTCTGCTGGAGAATAATCTCTGAGAGCCAGATGGCATAAGGATCATGCGTCTGTCGCCAAGGCAGATCGCGTCCGTTCTCACGGAACCACTTCAGCAGGGTAAGGGAAAAATCGCTATTCACTATTCACTCATTACAGTTTTCCCTGTTCGCCAAGATAAGAATCTTTGAAGCCGAGGAAATAGAGCACGCCGTCGAGACCGATGGTGTTAATGCTCTGCTTGGCATTAGCCACCACACGAGGCTTAGCGTGGAACGCAATGCCCAGTCCTGCTTCAGAAATCATCGGCAGGTCGTTGGCACCGTCGCCCACGGCAATGGTCTGGGCAAGGTTCACCTTTTCGACCTGAGCAATCAGTTTGAGGAGTTCTGCCTTCCGATGGCCATCAACAATTTCACCCACATAGCGGCCTGTCAACTTGCCGTCCTCACCAATCTCCAATTCGTTGGCATACACATAGTCGATGCCGTATCGGCGCTGCAGATACTCGCCGAAATAAGTAAATCCGCCAGAGAGAATAGCAATCTTATAGCCACAGCGCTTGAGGATAGTCATCAGACGGTCAACACCTTCGGTGATGGGCAGGTTCTCTGCAATCTCCTGCATCACGCTAACATCGAGCCCTTTTAACAGAGCCACCCTACGGGTAAAACTCTCCTTGAAGTCAATCTCACCGCGCATGGCACTCTCGGTGATGGCACGTACTTCGGCTCCTACTCCGTTACGCTCAGCCAGTTCGTCGATACATTCAGTCTGGATTAGCGTAGAATCCATATCGAAACAAATCAATCGGCGCATGCGACGGAACATATCGTCTTTTTGGAAAGAAAAGTCAATCTCCATCTCCTGAGACAGTTTCATCAACTTCGATTGCATCTCCTGACGGTTCACAGGCTCACCACGCAACGAGAACTGGATGCAGGCACGGATATGCTTGCCCGGGTTCTTGATGCTCTTACGCCCTGTGAGTCGGAGGATGGAGTCGATGTTGAGTCCCTGATCGGCCAGAATGCGCGTAGCACCCTCTATCTGTCGAGCCTCCAACTGGCGTCCCAGCACCATGAGAATATACCGGTTCTTGCCTTGATGGCCCACCCAGTCTTCATACTCATCATCGCTGATGGGCGAGAAACCGATGTTCACGTTCAGTTCTGTGGCCTTGAAAAGCAGCTCCTTCATCACCTGACCAGAGTGCATCTCGTCCATGCGGATGAGAATACCCAGCGAGAGCGTGGAGTGGATGTCTGCCTGACCTATGTCGAGTATCTGTGCGTCGTACCTAGCGAGAATGCCCATGATTGAGGCCGTCAGTCCCGGTCGGTCCTGACCTGTGATTCTCACTAATATCTGCTCTTGTTTTATCTCCATAATTGATTTCGTTGTTTCTTGTTTTTAATCTGCTCCATTGACTATCGTTCGCAGAGAGCCGTACAAACGCTGTCCTGGAAGGCGCGCCCGTCAGCACTCTTCATCACACCCTGATTGATGATACAGAAAGCCAGTAGATGGTTGTTGGCCGCCGTCACATAGCCTGCCAATGACGACACACCAGTCACCGTCCCCGTCTTAGCCTTCACGCGGCCGTTGGTCAAGGGGTCTGTCATGCGCTTCTTCAGCGTACCATCCTGTCCGGAAATTGGCAGCGAGGGTGCCAGGTGAGAGTAGATGCTCGGATGACGATAAGCATAAGTCAGCAGTTTCACCATCAGTTCGGGCGTGATATAGTTATAGAGCGACAGTCCGCTACCGTCAGCTATGCGGTACTGGATGTTCGTCACACCAGCTTTCGACAGTTCCTTCTTCACCAACTGACGGGCATGAACCGCCTTGGCTGGGCGCCCGCCCTGTGAGGCCGCGATCTGAAAGAACATCGACTCGGCATAGAGGTTGTCGCTCTCCTTCATCATCGGCACAAGGACATCCTGCAGGGTATGGCTCACCGCGCAGAGCGTCAGCGTCTCACTTGGCAACGAGCCCGTGGTGATGGGGCTCTCTAACATGATGCCGGCTTCACGAAGGCGGGAGGCGAAGACCTGCATGAACTCATCATTACGCGATACGAGCAGAGGCGACAGCTGCGGATTATCGTCATCCCAGCACCAGCCCTCACCCAACAAGTCGGGTTCCTTGAAGTTCCTGACAGCTACCAGACTGCCACGGATGGTTTTCACACCAATGGCACGCAGGCTCTGTACAAAGGTGTTCATATTCGTATCGTCAAACATCGGATCCATCCCACCCACGCAATACAGATTACCTGAGAGGATGCTGTCGGTAACCGCTCCCTCGTATTGGAGTGACGTGCGGAAGGGATAACTGCCACCCAACAGGTCGATGGCCGTGATGGCCGTCAACAGCTTCATGGTCGAGGCTGGCCGCAACGTCTGTTTCTCCCCGTGACGGTAGAGCGCAGAGTCTGCTGTTAAGTCATACACCATCAGTCCCAACTGCGTCCGTTCGAGCAGCGGGTCGTGCATCAGAGAATCAAGTCTTGACTGTATCTTAAAACTTACTGAGTCGGTCTGCGCCCGCAAACCGGCAAAAGAACTTACCACTAAAAGGGTAACAATATATTTTTTCATCGTTTATTCTATTCAATTCCGCCGGTATCGGGACACCAATTTCCGTATGGCCTTGTCCAACGACTCCGAAGGTTCTATAATGTTATACGAACGCCAGTAATCTGGGTCCATAAAATATTCCACTTTATCATAATAGGCGTCGCGCGAGTCAAACGAGTTCCTGCTGGCGATGGGCTGTACGCCATCCGAAGAACTGTCTGTTACCACCATCTCACAGGTAGCCGTGAACGAGGTGGCGAAGAGACGTCTTTTCCAGTCGCAGTTGAAACGGAACGTGTTCCGTAGGTAACTGATGCGCGTCACACCATCTTCATAACGGTAATCGACGACACTCGACAATTCTCTCGGCTTAAACCTCACGCCCAATGGTTTCTTTACGAGCATGGTACGCGTTGCCTTGTCCTTGTCGCTCATATCGAGATCGAGCTCAATGCGTGTGAAGGCGAGTCGCTCGCAGTCGATATAGAGTTTGCCGTGATAGAGAGCATATGGCATCGCACAATCCGGCTCCATCATAACCACGAACTGCTGACGGTCGTTGATAAACTCCGGAAGCCCCATCGTGAACTTATAGGCATCGAGATTCTCCTTGTTTAAAAGGAACTCACGGTTCTTCACCAGATCCATCACGACAGCCTGTACCGGACCGCCCATCACTTTCACGCCCAACGTGTCGCCCTGCTTCTGACTCAGCAGTCGGCGCCCCTTGACGATGGCCACCCGATCGCGCCCGATGCTACGGTTATAAGGTGTCTTGTACAAATCCTCAACACCTTCGGCCACATAGATGTAGTGCTTGCGCTTCATGGCTGTCTCGCGGTAGAAGCCTTTCAACAGTTCCGGCACCCGACTGTAGTTGTCGGGTATCTTGCTGATGGCGATATCGACGAGTTCACGCGGATCTTCGTTCAGCACGATGATCTCACGCAGTTGGATGGTCTTCGGCTGGAGTTTAATCTTCAAGCCCTCCGCCTGACCTTCGCCCACCTTCACCCGTCTGGTCTTATACCCCACATGTGATACGGTGATACTGCCCGGCATCTCCGGCAGTTTCAGCGTGAAGTCGCCGTCTTCGTTAGTCACCACCGACACTCTGCCAGCAGAGATACTCACCTGCTGAAGGTCGGCGCCAGTCTTCTCATCTACCACATTGCCGCTAATCACCACTTGCTGAGCGAACACTGCGAGCGGTGCGAGCAACAGGATTATCAGCCACAGTCTTTTCATCTTCGTCTTGGTTTTGGTGCAAAGATACAACTTTTTTTGTAAGAATGCAACTATTATCCAAGAAAATAATTACCTTTGCACCAAATAATCAATAACAAATCAAAGTATGGTCTATAAATATGATTTTCTGGTCATCGGTGCAGGCGTCGCAGGAATGAGCTATGCACTGAAGGTGGCACGCGCCAACAAAGGCCGTGTATGCATGATTTGCAAGACCTCGCTGGAAGAGGCAAACACCTCGTTTGCCCAAGGCGGCGTGGCCTCGGTCACCAACATGAAACTGGATACCTTTGACAAGCATATCGCCGACACCATTATCGCCGGCGATTACATCTCCGACCGCAAAGCCGTC
Source organism: uncultured Prevotella sp. (assembly GCA_900315035.1). GTDB lineage: Bacteria > Bacteroidota > Bacteroidia > Bacteroidales > Bacteroidaceae > Prevotella. The sequence goes on along the minus strand of OMXO01000005.1, from coordinate 101,851 downwards.
GAACAGGTTGTCAGGAAAGCGCCAGAGCAGATTCAGGAACTTGTCAACTGGGGTGTGAACTTCGACAAGCAGGACGATGGTTCCTTCGACCTGCACCGCGAGGGCGGACACTCGGAGTTCCGTATCCTCCACCATGCCGACGATACGGGTGCGGAAATCCAGCGCGGACTGATGGAAGCCGTGCGCCACAATCCCAACATCGATATCAAGGAGAATCATTTCGCCGTCGAGATTATCACGCAGCACCATCTGGGTGTGCGCGTCACCCGGCGCTCGCCCAACATCCAATGCTATGGCGCTTATGTGCTCAATCCCAGCACGCAGAAGGTGGATACCTATCTGGCCAAGATGACCGTGATGTGCACGGGCGGCTGTGGCGCCGTCTATCTCACCACTTCAAATCCCGTCATTGCCACGGGCGATGGTATCGCCATGGTATATCGCGCGAAGGGAACGGTGGCCGACATGGAGTTCGTGCAGTTCCACCCGACAGTGCTTCATAATCCGAAGGAGACGCATCCTGCCTACCTCATCACCGAGGCCATGCGCGGCTATGGCGGCATTCTGAAACTGCCCAACGGTGAGACGTTCATGGAGAAATACGACGAACGGTTGTCGCTGGCACCGCGCGACATCGTGGCACGTGCCATCGACAAAGAGATGAAGATCCATGGTCTCGACCACGTGTGTCTCGATGTCACCCATAAGGATCCAGCAGAGACCCGCCACCATTTCCCGAATATCTATCAGAAGTGCCTCTCGATAGGCATCGACATCACCACCGACTATATTCCCGTGCGCCCTGCTGCCCACTATATGTGTGGCGGCATCAAGGTCGATCTGAACGGCCAATCGTCGATTGAGCGACTTTATGCCCTCGGCGAATGCTCGTGCACAGGTCTGCATGGCGGCAACCGTCTGGCATCCAACTCGCTCATTGAGGCAGTGGTCTATGCCGACGCTGCAGCCAAGGACTCTCTGGCACATGTCGATCTCTACGATTTCAACAATGAGGTGCCCCGCTGGAATGATGAGGGTACGATGACCAATGAAGAGAAGGTACTCATCACCCAGAGCGTAAAAGAGGTGAATCAGATTATGTCGAACTATGTGGGCATCGTGCGCAGCGACTTGCGCCTGCATCGTGCCTGGGACCGTCTCGACATGCTCTACGAGGAGACCGAACGGCTCTTCAAGCGTGTCAAAGCCTCGAAGGACATCTGCGAACTGCGTAACATGATCAATGTGGGTTACCTCATTACCCGCTGGGCGCTGGAGCGCAAGGAGTGTCGCGGACTGCACTTCACGACCGACTACCCCGTCCACGCATACGATAAGAAATAAGGTAAGAGCATAACGACAAGCCCTTAACTTCACGTTAGCGGGTTAAGGAGAATTTCAACGACAATCCGAAATCACGGGTGGTCGTGGGATAACTGCTGCTTGAGAGCAGAGGCGTGTTGGTTTGCTGATCAAAATAGGCAGTAAGCGTCATTAGCCGGCTGAGGGTATAGTCGGCCATAAAGGAGAGTTTGAAGGCACTGTTGCCACTGGAGGCCGATGACACACCCGAGGCTATATCGCGGGTGATGGAAGCCTGACTGCGGAAGGAGACATCTAGGCGCAGGTTCAGGTCGTGGTTCACGCCCGACTTCGAAGCTGTGGTCTTGCCAGTAGTGCTGCTCTCACTATTGCTACTGACGGCCTTACCATTGGACTTTGAGCGCTTCTGAGCCTTACCCACCTTCCGGCTGATAGCTGTATTGAAAAGGCGGAAATCCTGAATCTTATATCCCAAGCCGATAACCCAGTCGCGACTGAGGGCTTCGTTGAGCTGCACACTTGTCATCGACAGATTGAGCACGCGTGTGGTTCGGTACTCGATTTTCGCCGTGAGGTTATTCTGGAAAGTAGCATCGACTCCGAGCAACGGCGAGAAGGCCTCGTTGATGCTTACCGTAGAGACATTATACATCGAGGAAGGCTGCAGGGCACCCGACTGATCCTTGACGAAACCCCATCCGTTCATATATTCCTGCCAAGCACTGTAAGAGGCATAGCTGCCGACGCTATAGACACTTTTATAGGAATGGCTGAGATTAAGACTCTTCAGATGGTCACGCACCCAGGCCAGACGCGACAATCCGCTGTAACGCACCGTCCAGTTGGGCAACATCCGCGTGATGGCGGGGAAAATGCTGAGCGACTTGCCGGCTCCCATCGTATAGGCCGACAGGAAGGCAGGCACCATCACATCAGCACTGTAGGGGTTGACCTGACCGAACGTACCGGGAGCGCCTACATACTGAGCCTGTACCCTGTCTCTGAAATCGGTCAGCAAAGAGCGGAAACGATCGAAAACATCCGACTGATAGCCATTCGAGGCATCGCCCATGCCTGCCAGAGAGCCTTTCAGCGAGATGGTGGTCATATTGAAAGAACCGCTGTGGGTAGTAGGTTTGCCTGAATACATATACTGGATGCTACGGGCACGGTTGTCGGTGCGAGAGGCATTCAGGTCGATCTTCAGATCACGGATGGGCTCCAGCACCGCCCTGATCTGCAGATCGCTATTGCTACTGATGTTCGCCGGTGTCGAGAGACTGTCGTTGAGCATCAGCCATTTGTTATCCAGTGCCCTGTCAATATACCCATCGTCGATGATACCGAAGGCAAAGTCAAGTCCTGGCGACAATCCGCCCGATGAACGCTGTCCGAAAGCATCGCCGATATTCGGTAGGAAACCGGGCAGGAGCATCGAATAGTTACTACGGTAACTGACGTTGACAGAACGAACCATCATCAGGATGCGCGCCAGGGTCTGAGCCGGCCGATACCACCACTCATTTTCTCTCGACGGCTTCGCCACAATGCTGAGTTTTATCTGGACCGTATCAAGCGACTTGATGAGAATCTTGTTCTGGTCAATCACCTTATAACTGATGGGGTAAGGTGTGCCGTCTTTGCGACGGGCAGTGACAACAAGCCGTTTTGAACCCTTGTTATGAGCGACGGTCAGCGTGGTGTCGGAGCGCAAGGTTATCTCGCGCTGATAGGCATTCTTGGTCTTCTGCAACTGTTTCTCGTCTGAGGCCGTAGCGTCAGCCGTTTTCTTATCCGCCGGTTGCTTACGTCTGGACGGCCGACGGATGGTCTGAACCTGAGGTCCCCGCTTGAACCGGTCGTTGACTTTCTTCAAGAAGGGGAAATGATTATAGAGCACCTCCATGTTGAAGGAGCCGTTGATGTTCAGGCTGCGATTGCTCGAAACCGTGTTGCCCAGCGTCGAGCCGTCATCGCGCTTCGTGCCACGTGTCCAGGTATAACGGGCATTATACGAGGCATCGGCGTTGATCCAGTCGAGGATAGGCAGTTTGTTCAGCGGCAACTGGTAACTGGCAGTAACCTGCTGCTGGTAGTCAAGCGGTGTTCCGAGGTTCTTGATGCTTTGCCATACGGAGTCTTTCCAGGCAGAATAGCGGTCGGGATAGAGATCCTTATTAACCGGTGTGTATGGCTCTTCGATCTCGGCATGGGTGGCCGACTGGAAATTAAAGTGCAGATTCTTGGTGAAATCCCAGCGAAGGGTGAAATCACGGTTCCAGAGGAACTGCTGGCTGAACGTCAGGGGCAGGTTCTGATTCTCGATACTCTCGAGGTCGCGTTCCTGCAACTCATAATAACTACGGGTGATCTCCGTGTTGAACCCGATATTCTGTGGCAGATAGTTCAGACCTAAGGCCTTGGGGAAATTGAGCCATTTCGACTTGCCCTTCAACTTCTTGAACGGCTCCAAGGTCTTATAAACCGGCGAATAACTATAGTTCAGTGCTCCCCGCCACTGGTCATCCTTCTCATAGACTGTAGTCTTGCCCGAGGTATAACGATGGGCATGACTGTAACTGAACGAGAAGTTTGCGGGGTCGTAGGGCATGGGGTGACGTTTGGTCTTCAACCCCCAGCGCATGTTCGAAACAGAGAAATTGCTATTGGTGGTCTTCGTGACGGCAATGCTTTCGATGCTGTCGCGCTCATGCCGGTCGGCAGCCACGTCGAGAGCCTCGTCGAGCCGCATGTCAGAATCGAGAGGATTATAACGGGGGCGCACTTCTTCCTTCGTCAGTGAGTAATAGAAAGGTATCGATACCTTCGCCTTGTCGGGGAAGAACTTACCGAGTTCGAGAGAGGTGGTCACACTATACTGTTTCTGGGTGTCGGTAGAACGCTGCATGACCCCCTCCTCGAGACCGCCGAAGCCGTCGCTGACATAGCGCCCGGTCACATTCACCGTGCCCAAGTCTGATAGTTGGACGTTCATCGTACCCGAGGCTGCCCAACCGCCCTCGTTATCTGCTTCCAGCAGGCGCAGTTCATTGACCCACACCTCGCCCGACTTTACCTCGCCCGAGATGTTACGCACACCGATCATCATCACCTTGACCTCACCAAGTGTCGGGTTACCCAAGATGCTGACTTTGTTTGCCGGCTTTCTGGGATCGAAGCCGCTGTAGAGTTGACTGAACGAAGCCGCTCCCCTCGCCTTGGCCAGATTACGTTCCTTCTTCAGGTTGGTGAACACTTCAACATTGATGTCGAGCATATTCTCTTCGGGCCATACCATCCGGCGATCGGCTGTCGAATAACGGCTATAATCGCTACGGTCGGGTGTGAGCGTCAGCGGTATCTGATACTCGTAATAGTTGTTCTTGTAGTCGCTGCCCAGACGGATAAACACAGCCAACTGCTTATCTTTCAGGTTGGTCAGATCAGGCAGAAGGTGGTTGGCATGCACGAACATCTGCATCCGGCGATAGCGGCGCAGGTCGAGCGTAGTCTTCTTATAGACAGCCTTCGACTCGTTTTTCTGCAAATCGGTAGCCACCATCTGCAGCGCCTGCTCATTCTCCTCGACTAACTGGGGCTGAGAGGGGTCTGTGGCTCGGCTGATGCCCGGTGGCAAGACGTAGTTTACTGGCTTCTTGTCGTTGTTTTCCTCAATGTTTACCGCACTCACCTCCAGCATTCCACTCTCTGCGCCCGTGGTAGAGAGACTCTGCTTGTAGAGGCGCCACTCGCCGCGCACCAGGTTCAGACTGCCGAAACGAAGCACGATGGGTTTCTGGAAGCCTGTCATGAACATACGCATGAAGCGAATACTAGTGAAGTCGCTGATGCTACCTTCCTTGTGCTGATAATCGACTAGGGGGATGCGGAACTGGTACCAGTTGACATTAGTGGTCTCACCATTACGCAGTTTCACGCTACTAGTACGCATGTCTGAGATATAACTGTCGTCTGTGGCCACACCATTCCGATAGGCCTCCAAGATTTCAGGACTGATGCGCACCTTGTACTGAAAATAGCGTTCAAACTCGTTGAGGGTATAGTCTTGGTTGATGTCCTCCACGTCGGGACCGCTCTTATAACTGGTATCATACGACTCCGTCTGATTCTCCGTGTCGGGCGAGTTGCCCTGTGGGTTGTTGATGCGTTTGTATCGACCCAAGATGCTCTTCTCTTCATTGTCGTAGTCGGTGCCGCGGAAATAGTGATAGTCGTCACCGGCAGGGTCGTTGCGCCAGGCCTGGATGATGCTGTCATTGGTAATCATCCCACTGTTGACAACGGCATCGAGCCAGTCTTTGTAAGCACCATACTCGCGCTCCTCATTATCGTTCAGACCGTTGAGACCTACATCCTGCAGGTTGCGTGAGCCACTACTGGTGGCAAAGGCATAGGTCTGTGTAGCCTGTACGGGTATCTTACCCCACTGAGTGGTCGTATAAGAGTCGGTCCCATCAACAGGCATGCCGCTCTCATAGAATTTCTTGCCATCGCGGAGCACGTCTTCACTCACCTCACCGAGATTGAAGTATAGGTCGCCTGCATAGTCGGAGGCTGTTCCCGCTTCACGGGTGTAGATAAACGGGTCGAGCAGCCAGAACTCGATATACTCGATATTGGCCTGCTCGAAGTCGGTAGTCTCGAGTTTACGCATCATACCTCCCCACTTCGTCTCGGGCTGCTGCAGCGTACCGTCGGCATTCAGGTCATGCGTCAGGTTATAGGGGCCGCGTTCCTGAGGGTAATAGGCCAAGTCGAGTATCGGAAGAGTCGAGGTGGCACCGTTATAGGTGCTCTGCTGACGATTGGGATAGAGTTCTTTCACATAGACCTCACGCACATAATGGTTCGACAACTGTTCCAGGTCGCTCTTGATGTGGCTCGGCGTCAGTGTCGAACTGCGACGGGTGAAGATGGGATCGACATTATACCATGCCAGCAAGGCACGGTTGTAACCACTCGTCACACCTTTCCTGTCAGCAGACTCTACAAACAGCGTCGGCACACTCGACAGTGTCCAGGCCTTCGGATTGCTCACATCGATATAGTTCTTTGAATTCTCGAAATCATCGATATACGAGGCATTGTCCTGCGTGCCACTGGCCGTTCCTGCTATCAACTGGGCAAACTCACCCGTGAAGGAGATATGCGAGGGCTCTTTCACATGGAGGAACGGTATCTTATTAAGCATCGAGGTAAGCCACTGCGACTCTTGTTTCCAGTTGACGTTCAGTCCCCACAACGTGTTGCTCAGGGGCTCTGCTCCCATCGTCACCTTCGATGTGAGAGCCTGCTCGGAGAGGTGCATCAGCGTACCGCCTAACTGGAAATTCTTACTGAAGTCGTACTCCCAGTTGAAGCCAACCATCGTCTTGCGCTGCATGCCGTAGTCGGTATTCGACTCCAGCGATACATTGACATTGGTTCCAGCATCGATGATGCTCTGGTTCAGGATCGTCACCTCACCCGCCGAATAATCCACAGAGTAGTCGCTGCCCTCAGTCAGTACCACACCACCAGCCGTGACGACCACGGAACCCGGCGGCACATTATAAGCGCCCAAGGAGATCACATTTGCCGAGGTGCCCTTATATTGACCTGTCATAATGAACTTATCCTTCTCGGCAATCTGCTTGGCGGCCGTCTTCGTGGAATCGTAGAGTTGGGAGAACACGTATTTCTCGGCTGTCTGGGCATCCATACCTGCTGCCCGCAACTGTTGACGGAGGTAACTACCAAAAGGCTCTGCCGAAGGAAGGAACACACGACCATTACTCACCGTATAGCCCTCTACATAGTCGAAATAGCCATTAGGGTTACGGCGGTTGTTATTGTCAAGACGGTCGCACCCCAGCAGTTTGAGCAGCGTGCGGTTTTTCACCTGAGGTTCAGGAATATACGTCAGATATACGCCTGCCGTATCACTCTGGTATTTGATGTCAAGACGGAACTTGGTCTTTTCCAACGTTGAAGCCAGGTAATACACGTTTTTCATCATCAGCCGCCAGTTGGCCTGTGTGGGATTGTTGGATGTGTTCTTCAACGACTTGACGAACAGCGCCTTCGAGGTCTCGGGTTGATCACTGGCAAACTCGCCCACCTGATAGGTGACACCGCCATAGGTAAACTCATAGGCCACCGCCAGCACCTGATCAGTCTGCAGACCGGTCTTCAGTGATATATAGCCCAACGATTTGTTGACTGTGTATTCCGACGACGATAGTAGCCGGGCACTTGATAGTTTCTCATAGTCACGTCCTACTTCGAAACGGCTGATACCGGCCAAGACGGTGTTGGTCTGATCGATATCTCTGGCATCGGCATAGTTAGTTGTCATCTTACTGTATTCCGTGTTGGCCTGATTGCCCGGCACCGCCTGTTCCGTCAGTTCCCAGCCGTCATAACTCACCTGTGTATTCTCACCCAAGTCGGTCAGCGCCACGATGTTACGGGTATTGGACGTCGTACCGGTCTTATTCGTCACCCAGATTTCCACACGGTTAATCACAATACCCGTCATCACGTTGGGCAGTTTTGACATCGCCTCGTCGTAGTGCTCACGGAAATAGTGAGAGAGGAAGAAATGGCGATTCTCTTCATAGTCGGCCACGTCAAACTCGAAGAGGGTGGTCTGGGTACCGCCTTTCGACGAAACGCTCTTGGTAGATGATTTCTTCTGGGAGAGCACGGTCTGCAGTTTCAGTTTTCCGAACTGCATATCGGTACGAACACCAAAGAGGCTACTGGCACCCTTCACCAGCGAGTTGTTGGAAGGGAAACTCACGTTACCGGCTTCCACCAGTTTGATGATTTCGTCTTCCTTTCCCTCATATTTCAGTTTCAGGTTCTGTGTATCGAAGTCGAAGGTAGCATCGGTGTTGTAGTTCAGGTTCATGTTCACCTTGTCGCCCACCTTTCCGTTCACATTCAAGTTGATTTTCTCGTCAAAGTCGAACGCTGTAGTCTTCCGGTTACGGATGGGCAGCGAGGGGTTGTCGATGTTCTTCATCGTGGCACCAAACTTCAGTTCGGCCGTTCCTTGTGTCTTAATACGCACGCCACCAGGGCCGAATATCTTCTCGGCAGGACCGAGGTCGAAGTGCATATCAGCAAACGAGAACTTGTTCTGATCTTCCTGTTGCACCTGAACGGTATTCTTCTTACGAAAGAATTCCTGCATCATCCGTCGTTCACTCCACTTACGGTATTCCTCGGGCGACATCAGGACAGGCGCATTCAGATAAGAGTCGCCAATCTTCGAACCGACATAATAGACATTGGCAGAATCGTCGTACTCTACCGTCTGCCGGATGTTATCGGGACGCCTCAGGTCGAGAGCCGAGGAGTCGAGGTCTTCTACGACGATTGGCGCGGTCTTCTGCACACGGAAGCGCGCGCGTAAAGTATCTTTTTGCGCGCGTAAAGAATCTTCTTGGGGGTAGATATATAATTCGCGTGCCGTCGAAGAGCAGAGCACTCCGAACAAAAAGGCAGAGATGCCAATGACACCCAGCCTTCGGTATATCATGAGCAGACCCCGTTTCAAGTCCATTCTTCTACCACTCACCTCTTACCACTTACCTCTTACATCTCATCTCTTCACTATTCACCACTTACTTGATTTGCTTGAGAGCGAGTTTCACCACCGTTTCCACGGGGGCATCGGGCTGCTCCTGAAGAATCTGGATTACCACTTTCTGACTGGGGGCAGGCGCAAAGCCGAGCATCGTCAGTGCAGACACGGCCTCATCCCTTACCTCAGTGTTCACCGGAGCAGTCGTAGAACCGCCCGCAGGTATCTCGTCGGCAATGCCTAAGGCCACGATCTTATCGCGCAGATCGACAATGATACGCTGCGCCGTCATCTTACCGATGCCCTTGATGCTCTGAATAAGCCGGGCATTACCCGTCGAGATGGCATTGCACAATTCGGCAACACTCATGCCCGACAGCATCATCCGTGCCGTATTGGCACCTACGCCATTGACCGTTATCAGCAAGAGGAACATCTCGCGTTCCTTCCTGTTCACGAATCCATAGAGCAGGTGGGCATCTTCGCGGATAGCCTCATATACATAGAGTTTGACTTCCTTCTTTCCCTGTATGGCACTGAAGGTGTTCAGAGAGATATTCAGACCATAGCCTACACCTGCCGCCTCGACCGTTGCCATGGCCGGTGTCAGGTCTGTCAGTTCTCCTTTAATATATTCTATCATACGTACACATTTACTTTTTTACAATAAAATAACGCATACGGTTTACATTTTATTGTATTTACAGCCCGAATCGTTACCAAATGTCACAAAATGAAAGTTTATCGTTAATTTTTTAGGCAAAATGATACGAATTTCAGCAAAAAGCATTACTTTTGCCGCCTGAAAGATTGTAAAGACCAACAAAAGACATAGAATTATGAAAAAAATCAGAGCAGCCGTCGTCGGTTACGGCAACATTGGAAAGTATGCGCTCGAGGCCCTGGAGACAGCCCCCGACATGGAAGTGGCAGGTATCGTTCGTCGCAATGGTGCAGAGAACAAACCCGCAGAACTGGCACAGTATGAGGTGGTCAAGGACATCCGTGAACTGAAAGATGTCGATGTGGCTATCCTCGCCACACCTACTCGCTCATGCGAGGAATATGCCAACCAGATTCTGCCCCTTGGCATCAATACCGTCGATTCATTCGACATCCACACCAATATCCGCGGTTACCGTGAGCGCCTGATGAAACTGAATCAGGAGACGAACACTGTCAGCGTCATCGCTGCAGGCTGGGATCCGGGTTCCGACTCTATCGTACGCACCCTCATGCAGAGCCTCGCTCCAAAGGGTCTCTCATACACTAACTTCGGTCCTGGTATGTCGATGGGACACAGTGTCTGCGTTCGTTCAAAGGCTGGTGTGAAGAATGCGCTGTCGATGACCATTCCCCTCGGTGAGGGCATCCATCGCCGCATGGTCTATGTGGAACTCGAAGAGGGTGCAAAACTCGAAGAGGTGACTGCTGCCATCAAGGCCGATCCTTATTTCGCTTCCGACGAGACGCACGTGTTCCAGGTGGAGAGCGTCGATGACGTGCGCGATATGGGACACGGTGTGAACCTTGTGCGCAAGGGTGTCAGCGGTAAGACACAGAACCAGCGCCTGGAGTTCAACATGTCGATTAACAACCCAGCCCTCACAGGTCAGGTGCTTGTCAACGTAGCCCGCGCCTCGATGCGCCTGCAGCCCGGCTGCTACACGATGGTCGAGATTCCCGTCATCGACATGCTTCCCGGTGAGCGTGCCGACCTTATCGAACATCTGGTATGATTAATATCGCCATCTTTGTATCAGGCAGCGGTACTAACTGCGAGAACCTAATCAAGTATTTCACTGACCACGAGCGCATTCACCCTGCGCTCGTCGTCAGTAATAAGCCCGATGCCTATGCACTGGTAAGGGCTGAGCGCCTCGGTGTGCCGACAGCCGTCACGCCCAAGGCCGACCTCCATAATCCCGATGTGATGCTGCCACTGCTTCGTCAACACGACATCGGCTTCATCGTGCTGGCAGGTTGGCTGCCTCTTATCCCTGATTTTCTCATCGAGGCTTACCCCCACAAGATCGTCAACATCCACCCTGCCCTATTACCCAAATACGGTGGCAAGGGCATGTGGGGCCATCATGTGCACGAGGCTGTGAAGGCTGCTGGAGAAACAGAAACGGGCATGACCGTCCATTGGGTTACTCCTGTCTGCGATGCCGGAGGAATCATTGCCCAATTCCGCGTAGCCCTCTCCCCCGACGATACCGTCGAAGACATAGCGGAGAAAGAGCACCAACTGGAAATGGAGCACTTCCCGAAAGTCATAGAAGAAATTCTTTCATGATAAAACCTCCTACTGGGGCCAGGCCCTAGTAGGAGGTTTCCTTTATTCCGGCTGTAGTTCAACGTACGTTTAAATTTCCCTCCCTTCCTCCCTTTTTCGCTCGAAAGGCCTTTATATAAAGGGCTGGAGCCACGGGAGGGATGTTGGTTTGTCCCTCCCGTCTCCCTCCCGTTTTCACTCCCCTATCCTCACGCAGCCTTGACATTCTGCCACGCCTTCTCACGTTCGGCCATTTCAAGCATGCTTGATGGTTCTAGCTTACTCGAAGCCTTGAGGAAAAATCGAACCTTTTAACATTTCATTTTGCTCAATATAAAATAAGGTGAGGGAAAAACATTAAAAACGGGAGGGAGACGGGAGGGATAGCAGATCTCCCTCCCCTACTTTCACCCCTTTATATAAAGGGCTTTCGAGCGAAAAAGGGAGGAAGGGAGGGACATTTTCGAAATCATCGATTATGTGCACTTCATTAACAGTTAGTCTTCCCTCATTAAACGCTAGTTTTCGCCTCATTAAAGACTCGCTTTCCGTCCGATAACTGCGAACTATCAGTCCGACGGCTTCGGACTCCCAGTCCGTAACCAGCGAACTCCCAGTCCGACAGGACGGACTGAGTCAGAAAAAGAATCCCCCGGCAAGCACCTTTTGCCGATAATCAATTAATATTCTAGAGCCAGACCCGAAAACTAAGTTCCAAGCCTGGCTCCAGTGTACACAAGAATGGTGGAAAAAAGAACTAATGTATACTATCGACCTAAACGCAACACAGCGTTGAGGTCGTCAGTTCTACTTTCCAATCTTTTATCAGGATCATTTCACATTGTCACAACTGGCCAGCCCCATGCTGAGTGCCAGCAAGGCCACAGTCAATATCATCTTTTCCATTATTCATTTGTTTTAAATGAGTTAATACTTATCAAAAGTCATAGTTTGGCTGCAAAGATATACAATTCCCCCAAAACGTGCAAACATTTCGGAGGAAAATGCTATACCTCAGCCGCAGAACGAAGAATCTCGGAGAGCGTCGGATGGATGTGCACCATATCGGCCAGTTCACTGAGTGTCGTCTGCTTACACATCAAGGCACTCACCTCCTGTACGATGTCGGCAGCATGGGCACCATAGGCATGGCAGCCGAGGATAAGGCCACTCTCGGAAGAGACAAAGAGTTTCAGCATGCCTTCGGTTTCGCCCATAGCAAGAGCCTTGCCGTTGGCACGCCAGAAGGCTTTCCTGCACTCGCAAGGCGTTCCCGCAGCCTTGAGTTGGTCTTCTGTCGAACCGACACAGGCGGCCTCGGGGCTGGTGAAGATGGCGGCCGGCATGATATCGAAGCGGATGTTATCCTGTCGCCCGAGGATGTGGTTGACAGCACGAACAGCCTGCATCTCGGCAGCATGGGCGAGCATCTGCTTGCCGTTCACATCCCCTATGGCATAGATGCCTTTGACGGTGGTCTCGAAATTAGCATCTACAGCAATTCCCTTGCGCTCATCGTACTCAATGCCAGCATTTGCAAAGTCGGGTTGTACTCGAGGCTTGCGACCTGTAGCCATCAAGACGACGTCCGCATCGATATCGGCCAGATTCTCAACAGCGGTCTTCATTTTGAAGGTAATGCCACGCTTCTCAAGCAGTTTGCGCAGACGTTTGGCGATGTCACTGTCTAGGGCCGGCAGGCACTCCTTCAGATACTCGATGACCGTGACCTCAGAGCCGAAGCGATGGAAGACGCTGGCGAACTCCATCCCGATGACACCTGCACCGATGATGGCGAGGCGCTTAGGAAGGTAATCAAGTTGAAGCAAGCCCGTGGAATCTACGACACGGGGATCTGTCTTGACACCCTCGATGGGCAGCCATTTTGTTTCGGAACCGGTAGCGATGATGATATGAGGGGCTGTATAGTCGCCAACTATATGAGCATCCACAAACACACCTTTTTCACGAACCAGCGTGATATTCGGATGCGAGAGGATGCCCTCCACGCCAGCACGGAGTTGGAGCACGACCTCACCCATACGCTGACGAGCCTCAGTGAAAGAAGCAGCGTGAACATACGTCTTCGTGGGGATACAACCTACATTCAGACAGGTACCTCCGACATCAGCACCTTCGAAGATAACGACCTTCAGGCCTTGCTTGGCGGCATATTCAGCGGCGCGGTAACCACCAGGTCCCGCGCCGATGATAATGAGATCAGTTGTTGTCATTGAGCATCTGTTTATAAGTGGTGATAGGATGTTTTGCTGCGAGGACATCATCGACACGGCCGATGGGCGTGTCGTGAGGTGCCGACTTCACAAGATCGGGATCAGTCTTTGCCTCCTCGGCTATCTGGCGCATCACAGCGATGAAGCCATCAAGCGTCTCCTTGGATTCGTTCTCCGTAGGTTCTATCATCAGTGACTCATGGAACAGCAACGGGAAGTAAATCGTTGGGGCATGATAGCCATAGTCGAGCAGGCGTTTGGCCACATCCATCGTGGTAACGCCAGTAGATTTATCCTTCAGACCATCAAAGACGAACTCATGACAACATGTGGTATCGATCGGAAGTTCATAAACATCTTTCAACGACTCCTTGATGTAGTTGGCATTGAGCGTAGCGAGCGGACCCACCAGTTTCAACTGCTCCCGACCTAACGAGAGGATGTAGGCATAAGCGCGCATCATCACGGCATAATTGCCTTGATAAGGCGACACGAATGGGAAGAACTGCTGCAGTCCCTCGCGAACACCGACCGGACCGCTACCAGGACCGCCACCGCCGTGAGGCGTAGAGAACGTCTTGTGCAGATTGATGTGCATCACATCGAAGCCCATATCACCCGGCCGGCAGGCACCGAGCATCGGGTTCAGATTGGCACCATCGTAATACATCAGTCCACCACAATCGTGAATCAGATGGGCTATTTCAGGGATGCTCGTTTCGAAAAGGCCGAGCGTATTAGGATTGGTCATCATCATCGCAGAGATTTCAGCTCCCTGCTCGGCAACAATACGCTTCAGGTCGTCGATATCGACGGTTCCATCGGCTTTCGACCTGACCTCGATAATCTCTAGTCCGCAGACAGCAGCAGAGGCAGGATTCGTGCCGTGGGCAGAATCGGGCACAATGACCTTCTTGCGAGCCATATCACCACGCGAACGGTGATAATTATCGATGGTCATCAGACCGGTGAGTTCGCCATGGGCACCAGCATAGGGTTTAAAGGTGAAATGAGCCAGGCCAGTGAGTGCACAGAGCGACTTCTCCAACAAGATGACAAGTGCCCTCGCACCCGTTACCGTATATGACGGCTGCAGGGGATGCAGATTTTGGAATTGTGGCAGCGCAGCCATCTCCTCGTTAATTTTCGGATTATATTTCATCGTACAGGAGCCGAGAGGATAGAACCCTGTATCGACACCGAAGTTATTAGTCGAGAGATTCGTATAATGGCGCACCACCGTCAGTTCGTCGCACTCGGGCAATGCAGCATCGTACTTGCGACAGAGTTCCTGAGGAATCTCATAATCGCCAAAATTATTCTGAGGCAGGCTATAGCCCTTACGCCCATCCTTCGAGAGTTCGAAGATCAGATGACCATATAACCGATTATTCATAAGGCTGCGATCTTTATAAGGTTATCAATTTCTTCCTTCGTACGCTTCTCAGTGACAGCGAAGAGTATGCCTTCATCGACGCGGACACCGCCCAGGATGCCTGCCTCGATAAAACGCTGATAGAGCGTATCGGCATCACCATCGTACTTGACATAGAACTCATTGAAGAAAGGTTTGTCATAAACGAGCGAGAAACGCCCTGTCTTCAATAATCCGTCGAGGAGATAATGGGCACCGGCATAAGACAGTCGGGCAGCCTCTTTCAAGCCCTGCTTGCCCATCAACGACATATAAATCGTGACGAAAAGCGCCATCAGCGACTGATTGGAACAAATGTTAGATGTAGCCTTCTGTCGGCGGATATGCTGCTCGCGGGCCTGCAACGTCAAGACAAAGGCACGTTGACCACGATTATCCTTCGTCATGCCGACGATACGACCAGGCATCTTACGGATGAGTTTCTCGGTGCAGCACATATAACCTACATAAGGGCCACCGAACTGCATTGGGATGCCCAGACTCTGCCCATCGCCCACAGCGATATCAGCACCCCACTCGCCTGGTGTCTTCAGCACCGCGAGATCGGCTGCCACATTATCGATGATGAAGAGTGACTTCTGCTCGTGGCAGGCCTCAGCGAAGCCCGTGAAGTCCTCTACGATACCATAGACGTTGGGCTGTTGGACGATGACGCCAGCCACCCCACCCTCTGCGAGACGGGCTTTCACCTCGTCGAGACTCGTCGTACCGTCTTTGACAGGCAGCACGACAAGGTCGATTCCCTGATGCAGGGCATAAGTCTTGAGCACGTTGAAGGTGTTGGGATTGATACCATCCGACACCAGCACCTTATTCTGTTTCTTACCAGCGGCAACCGCCATCATCATAGCCTCGGCACAAGCGGTCGTTCCATCGTACATCGAGGCATTAGAGATGTCCATGCCCGTCAGTTCGGCCATCATACTCTGATACTCGAAGATATAGTGGAGCGTGCCTTGTGAGATTTCGGCCTGATACGGGGTGTATGATGTAAGAAATTCTGAACGTTGCAGGAGATTAGGAATGACCGAGGGGGTGTAGTGGTCGTAAACGCCCATACCGGCAAAGCAGGTGAGTTGTTTGTTCTCAGAGCCCAGTTTCTCAAAGACCTGACGCACCTCGAGTTCACTGGCGGCTCTGGGCAACTCGTAGTCGCCCTTGAAACGGATGCTCTCAGGTATCTGGGCATAGAGTTCGTCGAGCCCCATCATGCCCACCTTTGCCAGCATCGCTTTCAAGTCGTCGTCTGTGTGCGGGAAATATTTATAATTCATTGAACATTGATCATTGAACATTGAACATTATTTCTCACAGAACTTGGAGTAAGCGGCAGCGTCCATCAGGTTATCGAGATCGCTTTTATCGCTGAGTTCCACCTTAATGATCCAATTCTCGAAGGCATCCTCATTGATGAGTTCGGGCTGGTCGTCGAGGACCTCGTTAACCTCGATGACCGTGCCGCTAACGGGTGAGATGAGATCAGAGGCAGCCTTGGTACTCTCAACGGCACCGAACTCCTCACCAGCCACAACCTCGTCATCGACATCGGGCATATCCACATATACCACTGTACCCAATGCATTCTGTGCATAGTCGGTGATACCTACGAAACCCACATTACCTTCTACTCTTACATATTCGTGTGACTCTGAGTAGTAGAGTCCTTCCTTTACTTTTGTCATAATTTTTATGGTTTTATTTTTTATAACTCTTATTGTAGAATTGTCTCTTTACGACCTTGCCGGGGAACACTTTCTTACGGATCTGGATCTGTACCTCGGTATCAAGTTTGGCATACTGAGCATCGACTAGTGCCATACATACACTCTTGTCAGTCGAGATTGTGCGATAGCCTGTTGTAACCTCGCCAATCGTCTCACCCTCCATATTCAAGACTTCATAGCCGTGGCGCGGAATCGCCTTATCAGCAAGTTCGATACCAACGAGTTTTCTGGCAGGTCCCTCCGCTTTCTGCTTAGCGAGGGCTTCCTTACCGATGAACTCAGCCTTGTCGAGTTTCACGAACATGCCGAGACCAGCCATGATGGGGGTTATGTCTTCTGACAGTTCATCACCATAAAGCGGCAGTCCCACCTCGAAACGTAGCGTATCGCGGCAACCCAGTCCGCAAGCATGCACCCCTGCTGCGATCAGTTTATCCCAACACTCGCGGATATAGTCATGTGAGGCATAGATCTCAAAACCATCCTCACCAGTATAACCAGTACGCGAGATGAGAATCTCAAGGGGTGATTGGTCAGAGGCAAAAGGTGAGAGGATGGTCTTCACGGTATAGAAATTCAATTCGCTGCAGGGTAGCCCTAACACGGTCTCGACGACATGTTCAGCTTCTGGTCCCTGAACGGCTATCTGACCGTAATAGTCGGAGCGGTTCTGCAGATCGATGTCGAAGCCAACAGCATGCTGCTGCATCCAAGCCCAGTCTTTGTCGATGTTCGCCGCATTGATGACGAGGAAGAAATCATTCTCGCCCAACTTATACACCAACAGGTCATCGACGGTTCCGCCGTTCTCGTAGCACATCATTCCATAATAGATTTTGCCCACGGGGGCATCAGCCACATCGTTGGTAAATATATGCTGCACATAGCGTTCCGCATCGGGACCCTTCACCGTGACCTCACCCATGTGAGAGACATCAAACAGTCCTACATGTTCACGAACGGCCATGTGCTCAGGAGCGATACCGCCATTCTGATACAGCAAAGGCATATCAAAGCCTCCAAACGACACCATCGTGGCACCCAGCGACAAATGTTTGTCGTACAAACATGTACGTTTCTCTTTCTTTTCTAATTCTTGTCTAATTCCCATAGATTGATGTTATAATAAATGAATAAATTCCTCTTTCAGATAAGTGGCCTCGATGGTTTCTATAGCAGCCACCTCGTCGGCAGTAAGCAGACGTTCGCCATCGCACAACGTCGAACGGACCATCGACTTCAGGTCATCGACACATTCAAGAGTCGTATAATCCTTTAGCAAGGTGATACGCTGGCGCACGCTCTGGATGCCCTTCTGCGCAAGTTTTTCTGGTCCAGGCGTGATGGCGTTCAGCATATGTTCCATGTTGGTATCGTAGAGCATCGTACTATGCACAATACTCCTGCCTTCCAGATGATAACATGCCGTACCGCAGACCTTGCGATCACCTATCATCACGTCGTTGTGAGCCGTACCTGTAGCAGCAATGCCCAGTTTCCGCATCACCAACAACACCATATTGACAAAACGGTTGAAGGCGAAGTTCACATGGTCTTCCGACGTGACATACGACAGCATCAGATTGTCCATATCCGCATACACACAACCGCCTCCACTCTTCCGCCGGTAGAGTTTGATACCATGCTCACGGCAATAGGCCACATTCACCTCATTTTCCAGCACCTGATTGCGCCCGAAAATCACGCTCGGCTCCACTTGCCACATAAAGAAGCAGTCGGGCTCATCGATATGTCGGGCCACGAATTCCTCCATCGCCAGATAGAATGACAGGCGACGGACTTCTGAAGTCGGCAAGGAGATATACTTCATGTTTTAGGCAACGGTCTATTTAACTTTTTGCAAAAATATGAAGTTTTTATGTAACCTGCAAATATTTAACGATAATTATTGTAGTGTTTGCAAAAATTTCAATTCGAACCCCATGCCGTCAACTCTTTATTCTCAACGAACAGCATTATTTTTGCTAAATATTTTGTAATTTTATAAATTTACTGTACCTTTGCACACATAATTAATAATATTGTGGATAAAAAAGATCTGACTTTACTCAACGGGATTAATTCTCCTGAAGATTTAAGGAAGTTAAATGTAAACGACTTACCCCAACTCTGCGACGAGTTGAGGGAAGACATCATAGAGGAAGTGGCTGTAAACCCAGGACATCTGGCTTCGAGCCTGGGTGTCGCAGAGATTACAGTGGCCCTTCATTACGTATTCAACACGCCCGAAGACCGTATCGTTTGGGATGTAGGCCATCAGGCCTATGGCCATAAGATACTGACAGGGCGACGCGAACAGTTCTGTACAAACCGCAAACTGGGTGGCATCAAACCCTTCCCCTCTCCTACCGAGAGTGAGTACGACACGTTTGCGTGCGGACATGCGTCAAACTCCATCTCTGCGGCTCTCGGCATGGCGGTAGCAGCCAAGAGAGAGGGCAAGAAGAGACATGTGGTGGCCGTCATCGGCGACGGTGCGATGAGCGGCGGACTGGCCTTTGAGGGACTGAACAATGTATCGTCGAGTCCTAACGACCTGCTGATCATCCTGAACGACAACAACATGTCGATTGACCGATCGGTGGGTGGCATGAAGCAGTATCTGCTGAATCTGAGCACCAACGAGACGTATAATGCACTGCGTTTTAAAGCTGCGCGCTGGCTGCACGGCAAAGGTATGCTCAATGACGATCGTAAGAAAGGTATCATCCGTTTCACCAACGCCATCAAGAGTGCCATCTCTCACCAGCAGAACATCTTTGAGGGTATGAACATACGTTACTTCGGTCCGTTCGACGGGCACAACGTGAAGGAACTGGTGCGCATACTAAACCAAATCAAGAACATGAGTGGTCCGAAGTTGTTGCATCTGCATACCCAGAAAGGCCATGGCTATGCCCCAGCAGAGAAAGACGTGACCACCTGGCATGCTCCGGGAAAATTCGACCCCGAAACTGGTGAGCGTATCGTGGACAAGGATCCGAACAAACCTCAGAAATATCAGGATGTGTTCGGTCATACCCTGTTGGAACTGGCTAAGCAGAATCCGAAGATAGTAGGCGTAACACCCGCCATGCCTTCCGGATGTTCGATGAACATCATGATGAAGGAAATGCCAGAAAGAACGTTTGACGTAGGTATCGCCGAGGGGCATGCCGTGACTTTCTCCGGCGGTATGGCCAAAGACGGACTGTTACCATTCTGCAACATCTACAGTGCCTTTGCTCAAAGAGCATTCGACAACATCATACACGACGTCGCCCTACTTAACCTGAATGTCGTGTTCTGCTTTGACCGTGCAGGTCTCGTAGGCGAAGACGGTGCAACGCATCACGGTGCCTTCGACCTGTCGGCCCTGCGTCCGATACCGAACCTGACGATCTCATCGCCGATGGACGAGCACGAGTTGAGGCGTCTGATGTACACGGCCCAATTGCCCAATAAAGGACCTTTCGTGATCCGTTACCCACGTGGTGGCGGTGTATTGCTCGACTGGCGCTGTCCTCTGGAAGAAATACCTGTAGGGAAAGGTCGCAAGCTTCACGAAGGCAGTGACGTTGCCGTGCTGACCATTGGTCCTATAGGCAATAACGCGACAGAGGCCATCAAACGGCTCAACAACAAGATTAGTGTGGCCCACTATGATATGCGCTTCCTAAAACCCATCGATGAAGAGATTCTCGAAGAGGTGGGGAGCAGATTCAAAAAAGTCATTACTGTGGAGAACGGCACAAGAAAAGGCGGTCTAGGCTCTGCAGTACTCGAATGGATGAACGATCACGGTTACCAGCCGAAAGTGGTAAGACTGGGACTGCCCGATGAATTTGTAGAGCATGGAACGGTCAACGAACTCCAACATCTCGTTGGCATCGATGCTGATGGTATCATCAAAGCAGTAGAAGAAATATGAAAGTAGTGATTGCCGGTGCAGGTGCCGTTGGTACTCATCTATCGAAATTGCTGTCGAGAGAGCATATCGATTGTGTGCTTATCGATGATGACGATGAGCGTCTGAGTTCGCTTACAGAATACGACGTGATGACCTACCAGTCTTCACCGACAAGCATCAAAACGCTCAAGGAAGCCGGGGTGCAGGGTGCCGATCTCTTTGTCGGCGTGACCCCTGAGGAGAGCATCAACATGAATGCCTGCATCCTCGCACATGCCCTCGGTGCGAAGAAAACGGTGGCACGTATCGACAACTACGAATATCTCTCACCCGAACTGCAACCGTTCTTTAAGAACTTAGGCATCGATTCACTGATCTATCCCGAGGTGTTGGCAGGTATCGATATCACCAATGGTTTGAAGATGTCATGGGTCAGACAGAGATGGGATGTGCACAACGGTGCGCTCATCCTGCTTGGCATAAAACTGAGGGAGGCGGCAGAGATTCTTAACCAACCGTTGAAAGACCTCTGCGGCCCTGACGACCCTTATCACATCGTGGCTATCAAGCGCGACGGCGATACCATCATCCCCAGTGGTATGGACCATTTGCACGTCAACGACCTCGTGTATATCATGACCACCAAGGAGTATATCCCCTACATCCGCAAAATTGTTGGGAAGGAGCATTATACCGACGTAAAGAATGTAATCATCATGGGTGGTGGCAAGACGGCTGTCAGAGCAGCCCTGACCATCCCCAATTACATGAACGTGAAGATCATCGAGAAGAGCAGTAAACGATGCGAAAAGCTGAACGAACTGCTGGAGAGCGAAGAGGCGATGGTGATTCACGGTGATGGGCGTGACCTGGGACTGCTGGAGGAGGAAGGAATCCGTCACACCCAGGCATTCGTGGCACTGACGGGCAATGCAGAAACCAACATTCTGGCTTGTCTGACAGCGAAGAAACTCGGAGTGAGAAAGACGGTAGCTCTCGTGGAGAACCTTGACTATGTCAACATGGCTGAGAGTCTCGACATCGGTACAATCATTAACAAAAAGACCATTGCCGCCAGCCATATCTTCCAGATGTTACTCGACGCCGACGTAGAAAACCTGCGATCGCTGATGCTCGTCGATGCCGAGGTTGCAGAATTTATCGCATCGCCCGACTCGAAGGTTACCAAAAAGCCCGTCAAGGATCTGGGACTGCCTTTCGGTGTGACCATAGGCGGACTGGTGAGAAACGGAGTCGGCATGCTAGTTAACGGTAACTCCCGCATCGAGGCAGGCGACTCCGTGATGGTGTTCTGCCACGAAGCCAAACTCCAGTCGCTGGAGAAATATTTCAAAAATACTACGATATGGTAAATCTCCGTATCATCAGCAAGATTATCGGCTCTCTCTTGTTCATCGAGGCATTTTTCATGGCATTGTGTGTCGTCATGGCATTTTCATACCATGAAGATGACCAGATGGCCTTTCTAATCTCTATGCTGCTGACAACGGGCAGTGCCGTTTTCTTTCTGATGCTGGGCCGACATGCAGAGAACACCCTGAACCGACGCGATGCTTACCTGCTGGTAACAGCCGTCTGGCTGATATTCTCATTCTTCGGAATGTTCCCATTCCTTATTCATGGAAGTATTCCCCGGGTAGTCGATGCCTATTTCGAGACTATCTCGGGTTTCACGACAACAGGAGCAAGCATCCTCGACGATGTGGAATGTCTGCCTCATGGCATCCTGTTCTGGCGCTCTATGTTGCAGTGGATCGGCGGATTAGGAATTGTGTTCTTCACCATCGCCATTCTGCCATCGCTCGTAACGGGTAGCGTGAAAGTGTTTGCCGCCGAGGCTACAGGGCCTATCAAGGCAAAGATGCACCCACGACTGACAACGACGGCCAAATATATCTGGAGTATTTACCTATCGCTGACCCTTGCCTGCGGGTTGGCATATTGGGCTGCGGGCATGAACTTGTTTGAAGCCACGAACTACTCGATGACAACGACTGCCACGGGCGGCTTTGCCATCCACAACCTCAGCACCGAGTATTTCCACTCGCCTACCATCGATTATATCTCCATCATCTTCCAGTTTCTCTCGGGCATCAATTTCACCTTATTATATTTAAGTGTGTTCAAAGTGAAACTGAACTTGCTATTCAAAAACTCGGAGTTCAAACTATATATTGCCGTGGTGATTGGCGCGACACTACTCATCATGACTCTGCTGATTACCCATATGAACTACGATCTGGAGCGTGCCTTCAGATGTGCCCTCTTCCAAGTGGTATCATTCATCACGACGACAGGTATGTTTAACGATGATGCAGGCCAGTGGCCGCACTTTACCTGGGTTATACTCGGACTGGTGATGTATTTAGGAGCCTGTGCCGGCAGCACGAGTGGCGGTTTCAAGTGTATTCGAGGCGTGATGCTGCTGAAGATTGTGCGTAACAACTTTAAGCAGATCATCCACCCCAATGCTGTTCTGCCGGTAAAAATCAACGGCCAGAACGTTCCAAGAAACAGGCTTATCGCTCTCTTCGCCTTCTTTACACTCACGATCCTCATGGTGATTGTCTCTGCTTCCATCATGATTATTGCGGGTATCGATAATACAAATGCTATTACTATTGCACTCAGTTGTG
Organism: uncultured Prevotella sp.; assembly: GCA_900315035.1. GTDB lineage: Bacteria > Bacteroidota > Bacteroidia > Bacteroidales > Bacteroidaceae > Prevotella. Next base: position 78,696 of record OMXO01000005.1, on the reverse strand, counting down.
TTAGCAACGTTGGACCAACCCTGGGCACAGAAATAGGTCCTGTGATGTCGTGGTCAATATTGCCAGACTATATCAAGTGGATTCTCTGTCCACTGATGCTCATGGGACGTCTGGAAATCATGACGGTACTCGTACTGTTTACAAGAAGTTTCTGGAAAGACAACTAATGACTATATAACTACCATGTACAAATTTGAACCATTATTAAAGCAAACACTTTGGGGAGGTGACAAGATTATCCCCTTCAAGCATCTGGACAGCCAGATGGATCACGTCGGAGAGAGTTGGGAAATCTCTGGTGTCAACGGTAACGAAACCATTGTGGCCGAAGGTCCTGACAAGGGCAAAAGCCTGAACGAGCTGACAAGCACAATGAAAAGCCAACTCGTAGGCAAAGAAAACTATGAGCGCTTCGGTAATGAATTTCCGTTGCTGATTAAGTTCATTGATGCCCGCCAAGACCTTTCAATACAAGTTCACCCGACCGATGAGATAGCCCATCGTCAAGGCAAAGAACGCGGCAAGACCGAGATGTGGTATGCGCTGGAGTCAGCACCAGGAGCACAACTTTACAACGGCCTCAAGCAACAGATTACCCCCGAGCAGTACAAGGAGATGGTAGAAAACGATACCATCACCAATGCACTCGCCCGCTACGAGGTGCAGGAGGGAGATGTATTCTTCATCCCCGCAGGCCGCATCCATGCCATCGGAGCCGGCTGTATGGTAGCCGAAATCCAACAGACCTCAGACGTAACCTATCGTATTTACGACTTCAAGCGCAAGGACAAGAACGGCAACTATCGTGAACTTCACACCAAGGAGGCAGCCGAAAGTATTGACTACAACGTGTTGCCCGACTACCGAACGGTTTATCAGCCGACGAAAAACGAAGGTGTCCAAGTGGTCAGTTGCCCCTATTTCACAACAGCCGTCTATGACCTCACCGAACCGATGACACTCGACTACTCCGAACTCGACTCTTTTGTCATTCTCATTGCTGTCAAGGGTGATGGCAAACTGATCTGCAATGGTCAGGAGACATCGTTCCGTATGGGCGATACTGTGCTCTTCCCCGCCACAACCGACGAGGTGAAGGTAGAAGGAACGGTAAAGTTTCTCGAGACGTTTGTTTAGTAACTGTCCAGATATTGTCGTATATCATCCTGAATACGGCGGAACTGCTCAGACGCCATGTATCCGCTGTTCTTCTTTAGCATCACCTTAATGTCCTGCAACGAATTTTCGTAGCAGGTCATTTCGTTATGTTTCTGCGTTTTGTGGGCAGCGGCATGGTAGATCTCGTTCTGCCGCTCCTGCCGCAGGACGTTGCATACCTTTGAGAGTATCGGTGACACCACCGTATCGAACAGATGATGGCCCTGAATATATAAATAGGTGGTCTGAGGTGTAACGCCCAACGCTAGCAGGTCGGCTTTCGTGGCAAGATATTCTTCTTTGGCATCAGGGAACTGTCGTTGCAGGTCATTAATCTTCGTCCTAACCTTGCGACGCACGTTACTAATAGAAGGCTCCGGATGATGCATGTTGAAGCCGCCCGGGTCAGAGATGCGATTGAAATCAGATATCGAAAAACGCGGATAATTGCCATTGCGATAAAGCATGATCGACCATACAAATAATGGGAACAACACCTCACTGTAAAGTTGGAAATAAGTCCGGAAATCAAAGATACGGTGATCATTAAGCGTCACCGATACGCAGACATTATGCAGCGAAGGGGCATAACACTGGAAATTCTCGATGGCATAGACATAGGTGTGGAACACATAAGGACTGTCGAGAACCATCGCCGACTGCCTGGTACGCCGTTGCAACAAGTAGTCGTAATCGGCATCCACGCATGCTATCATATCTTTGCCCAGCGGCTCACCCTCAAGAAAGTTCATTAGCACCGATTTCTTTCCACGCGTCAGGTTGACCTTCGACGGCAGCATCACCTCAAAATAGCGTTTGTCGTTTTCAAACTCACCGAGCACTGTACGCCAGAAGTAGATATCATCATAGCTCTCGACATAGGCCACAATCCTATGCCGGGCTTTCTTCGAGGTCAGCGCATTGGCAGCCTCAAAGTAGTTACTATTCAGATTATCACGGAGCCTCTTCCCCATAATTAGTAATTAAAGATGCCAATTACTAATTATTCCGTAATGTCGCTCACCTCCGTCACACTATCCACCCAGCCGTTCATCACTACGGCTGGCGAGTGAGTAGTCAGAATAATCTGTACGTTGGGATTCAACTCAAGACAGAGGTCAATCAACCGTTTCTGCCACTCGATATGCAACGACACCTCAGGCTCGTCCATAAAGAGTACATAAGGCTGATTGTCTTCCACTAGCACCGTCAGCAGGATGGCCAGCATCTGCTTCTCGCCACTCGACAGTTGGTAGGGAACCAACGTCTCACCAATCTGCGAGAAACGGATCTCGTTCTCCGTACGTACGATCTTCTTGCCCGTCTCCGAGAAGAGGTCATCGACGATATCCTGGAATCGTTTCTTTTGCTCTGATAGGTGCTGGGCAGCATCCATATTGCCCTGCTGCAACTCAGCAATAATACGGTTGCCAATATTTACCTGATAGTCAAGATATTTGCGCTGCAGATGATATATCTGGAAGTCGAGCGCTGACCTTACGGCTACAGGTCCCGCTATCTCACGAATCTTAGCCAGACTATTCATCAGTCCCGACTCAGATAGTTCAATCATGGGCGAATCGAGCGAGCGAATCACATCGTAACGTATCCACTTCGCATCCTCGGGTTCCACATCAATCCTCACACCTTTCAGCATGTGACTGGGGAACTCACCGCCTGCCGACAAGCCTTTCACCACCTTGTTCAGAATGGTGCTCTTGCCCTGTCCGTTACTGCCGCTCAGGATGTTTACCTGGCGATTCAGATTCCATACGATGTGTTTCTTCCCGCTCCAAAGAGAATCGATCTCAATCCGTTTAATGTAGTCGGCATACTTCTGCATCGCTGTCGGTTTTTTAGTTAAAATATATTGCTCTTATCTGGTCTTAAATGGCGGCACATTATCCCTGGCCTTCCATTTCTCAAATAGTGCAATGTCGAATATCATGTTGCTGTAGGCAGGGTAGCTCGTGGATGAGTTGCCGCCATAGGCTAACTGATAAGGGATATACACGCGCCAGCGTTCACCGACATGCATTTTCATCAGTGCAGTGGTAAAACCTACGACAAAACTCGAGCAAACGGCCGTATAGGGTGCAGCCGTTGTCCACTTGAAGTCACCGAGATACGACTGATCAAATATATAGCCGTTAGGATATGACTTCGAAGGGATCAGATAACCACGATAGGCCACACGACAAGTATCTGTAAATATAGGCATAAAAAGATCGTCCTCGATAGATATCGCTGTTCCATCCAGACTCTCCACATAGACGTAGTCACTGATGCCTCCCGCCGTGTTCGGGTCCATTGTGTAGGCCTTGAGCTTCTTAAGCGATGAGTTATTAGCCCACTGGGACTGCATCTCGTCGTTACGTACCTGCCAGTTTACGAACTCGTCTTCGTCTTCGTTCTCCTCGCTGCACGACGATACTGCCAGTGTAAGTGGCAGCATCATCAGCGCGAGTAATATGTACTTGAGTTCTTTCATTTACTGAAGTTTCTTCAACAGACTGGCGATACTAACCTTGTCCTCGATAATACCATTCAGTTCACTAATAGCCACACGCTCCTGCTCCATCGTATCGCGGAAACGTAAGGTTACACAACCATCGGTCAGCGTGTCGTGATCCACGGTCACGCAATATGGTGTACCAATGGCATCTTGCCTACGATAACGCTTGCCGATAGAGTCCTTCTCGTCGTATTGACAGTTGAAATGGAACTTCAACTGGTCAATGATCTCGCGAGCCTTTTCAGGCAGACCGTCTTTCTTCACCAGCGGCATCACGGCACACTTCACAGGAGCCAGCGCTGCAGGCAACTTCAACACCACGCGGGTCTCGCCGTTCGCCAGTTTCTCCTCCTCAAAAGCATGACACATGATAGAAAGGAACATACGATCAACACCTATCGAAGTCTCAATCACGTACGGGGTATAACTTTCGTTAGTCTGAGGATCGAAGTACTTGATTGACTTGCCAGAGTACTTCTCATGCTGGCTCAGGTCAAAGTTAGTACGAGAGTGAATACCCTCCACCTCCTTGAAGCCAAACGGCATCTTAAACTCAATATCGGTAGCAGCATTAGCATAGTGAGCCAACTTGTCGTGATCATGGAAACGGTAGTTCTCTGCACCAAAGCCGAGTGCCTGATGCCACTTCATACGGGTTTCCTTCCACTTCGGGAACCACTCCAGTTCGGTGCCTGGCTGTACAAAGAACTGCATCTCCATCTGTTCAAACTCACGCATACGGAAGATGAACTGACGGGCAACAATCTCATTGCGGAATGCCTTACCTATCTGGGCGATACCAAAAGGTATCTTCATACGGCCAGTCTTCTGCACGTTCAGGTAGTTTACGAAGATACCCTGGGCTGTTTCCGGACGCAGGTAGATCTTCATCGAAGCATCAGCGCTAGCACCCATCTCGGTAGAGAACATCAGGTTAAACTGACGCACATCGGTCCAATTCTTGGTGCCACTGATGGGGTCAACGATTTCCTCATCGAGGATAATCTGTTTCAGTTCATCGAGGTCGGGTCCCTGCATAGCAGCAGCATAGCGGGCATGTAAAGCATCGCGCTTCTCTTTGGTCTCCTTCACACGCTCAGAAGTCTCTAGATACTTGGACTCGTCAAAACTATCACCAAAGCGCTTGCGAGCCTTTTCCACTTCCTTCTGGATTTTCTCATCGTATTTTGCAATCTGATCTTCGATCAGGACGTCAGCGCGATAGCGCTTCTTAGAGTCACGGTTGTCAATCAGAGGATCGTTAAAGGCATCCACGTGTCCAGAAGCCTTCCATATCGTCGGGTGCATGAAGATGGCCGAATCAATACCCACGATATTCTCGTGCAGCATCGTCATAGCCTTCCACCAATACTGCTTAATATTATTCTTCAACTCTACACCATTCTGACCATAGTCGTAAACAGCGCCCAAACCATCGTAAATCTCACTTGAGGGGAACACGAAACCATATTCCTTACAGTGGCTCACGATTTTCTTAAATACATCTTCTTGTGCCATATCTTTAGCTTATTATTGATTCCAAATATAAAATTATCGGCTGCAAAGTTACTAAATTATTATGAATATGCGCGCACGTGTTAAGATTAATTATAGTTATAGCACATTTTAAGAGTGGTTATCAAGAAAAAAAACGTTGAAATCGTTGGCAGATTCAAAATTAATGTTTACCTTTGCACCCGCTTAATGAAAGTTAGGGGCATAGCCCAGTTGGTTTAGAGCGCTGCAGTCACATTGCAGAGGTCCCCGGTTCGAGCCCGGGTGTCCCTACACGAATCACAATCCCTCAGGTATATCTCAACCTGAGGGATACTTTGTCTTAAGCCTACAGCATCCTACAGAATTTTCTGAAGTCGGACTCTTTGCCGTAGCACACCAATTCGTCATCGGCCTGCAAGACAATGTCATCTTCCGCACCTTCAGCCACAGCAGACTCTTTGTAGGCGATACCGAGGCTGTTGACAGACTTTCCCGCCTGTTTTACAGCAATGACTTTCAGGTCGAACTCCTCGTTAAGATGCAAGTCGTTAAGTTTATGACCGACAAAAACTTTTGGGATACAGAACATAAAGACACTGTATTTTCCATCGACACGAAACTGCGAGGTCTTTACGCCCAGTTCCATCTGGCGCACCAAGTCGTGTGCAGCTCGTTCTTCCGGAATGAGCACCCGATCAATATCGAAAGCCTGCAGGATGTTTCTGTGTACATAGTCATTGGCACGTGCATAAATATGTTTCACGCCCAACTTTTTTAGCAGGGCCACCACACGTACAGAAGCGCCCAGGTTACGACCAATAGCCACAATGACCACATCAACTTTCTTAAGCGGCAATACCGACAGTGCCAGTTCGTCACAGGCATCAATCTGAAATACCGCAGCACAGCTATCCTTCACACGTTCTACACGGCTGGCGTCATTATCGGCACCTATCACCTCATGACCGAATCCAGAAAATTCGACAGCAAGCACCTTGCCATAAGTCCCTAAACCTATAATTATACACTTCATGATATGATAATACTGTCTTTTGGTAATTGATAATTATGATTCTTATACTGATGCAGTAATCCCTGGGCTAATGTAACCAAGCCGACTCGCCCTAAAAACATCAACAAAACGAGAAGTAACTTCGCAGAATCGCCCAATTGGGTGGTAATTCCAAGAGAAGAGCCAACGGTTCCGAAGGCCGACACGCATTCAAAAATTACTGCCTTTAAAGGCAAATGTGGTTCAAGGACTGTCATCACGAAAACAAAAATCGCCAACACTCCGAAACTGACAAAGACAGCAACATTAGCCCTGCGCAAGGAATCGATCGACAACTCGCGCCCAGCAAACTCCACATGGTCTGTGCCACGTATAACGGCACGGATATTGAGCAAGCTTACAGCAAAAGCATTCACCTTGATACCACCAGCCGTTGACTGTGAAGCACCTCCTATCCACATCAAAATTGTATAGATGATGATGCTCTGAATGCACAAATTTCCAAGATCTACGCTGATAAAGCCTGCCGTTCGCGGACTGACAGCATTGAAAAAAGCCTGAGTAAGTTTTTCTTCCAAACGCATGCCGTAGAAAGCATTGTTCCACTCAAAAAGACCTATTGAGACACTGCCGATGAGAATAAGGATGGCCGTTGTACGAAGCACAATCTTCGTGTTCATGTCATATAGATTGGGAATGCTGAAGCGGACATAGCGCCGTCCATGCATCCACAGCCATACACCTTCAACATACTTATAGACAGCCATCTTGAAATTCACGAGCACTGGGTATCCAATACCACCAAGGATAATAAGTAACGCCACGATGATATAGAGCCAGCAGTGGTGCTCCATCAACTCGGGAGCACTCAGCCCGTCACGATAGATGGAGAAGCCTGCATTGCAGAAAGCCGATATGGAATGGAATAGACTGAAGAAGAGTTCTTGGTTGAAAGAAAGGCCAATCGTGCCATGAATATTAAAAAAGATTGCTATAGCTCCAGCCAGTTCTATGAAGATAGTAAATCCAAAAATATTAAGCAACGTTGACCAAAGCGAAGCCAAGGACTTAGAACTCACCATGTCGCGCACGAGCATCTGGTTATAAATAGAAGAGTTACCCATGAAGAAAAGGGCGAAGAAACTGGTTATGGTCATCACTCCCAATCCACCTATCTGTATTAATAACATGATAACCATCTGTCCAAATACAGTAAATGTAGTTGGTACATCAATCGTAGCCAAGCCCGTTACACAAACAGCACTAGTCGCTGTAAACAATGAATCTATCCATGACAGATGAACCCCATGTTGAATGCAGCGCGGCATCAGCAGAAGACCAGAGCCCACAAGAATTACAAGTAGGAAGCTGACGGCCATCATTAAGGCAGGGTTTGCCTTCCGACCCAAAGAACTCATCATCGCATCGGAGAGGTCGATGACGGATATGACAAACAGAACAGTCAGGTGAAAAAAACGATTATCCAGAACACTCATCACCCCTGTGCTATCATCAATCCCCAGCACCTTAACGATAATGGGCAATAGCGTCAATGCCAAAAGTGCATTGACGCCCCACCCCCAGAAACTATATTCCGACTTCCAGTAACTTCCCTTCTTGAGTATCAAGTGACTTATACGATCCACAAGAAACGTTATCCACACACAGAAATAGAGCCAGGCAAATTCATGTCTCAACTGAGCTGACAGTTCAAAGCCAAACTCCAATGTTGCACAGACAATTAATGCAACAGCTGCCAAGTGGGCCAAGAAAGAGACCACCTGAAGCGCTGCATTGACATAGGGCGCAATATATTTCTGCTGATAGAGCAGATAGCGTTTAGGAATGTACATCGACAAAATAGAGTATACCCACCTCCAAATATAAGGAGATTTGACTATTTTGGATTATGGCACAACAACCTTTTTGCCGTCGCGAATGTAGATTCCTTTACGAAGGTTGCCACCACTTACTCGACGACCTTTAAGATCGTAAATAGCACCAGGTTCCGGAGACATCATCTTATGTAGCTCAGAGATACCCGTAACGACAGGCTGCTTGTAGTTGTCATAGCTGAAGGTCACGTCCATACTATTGCCCCAAATATACTGCTCAAGACCAGGATAATCCACAAAGGGATTACGATTCTTCTGAATACCGAAGATGGCCTCGTTACGCTTGATTTCTTTCTCACTGATAGGGTCTTGCTCTGCCCAGCGCAGGAGCATCTTCAGCGCCCAATCAGTAAAGAAAGGATAGATGTCAGAGGTCAGCATATCGCTCTTCCAGTCCTTCGGACTACGCTCGGCTCCCTTTTCATTCTTATAAGACTCATAGGCCGTGGCCATATAAAAATAGACTCGGGCCAAGTCGCCCTTGTATTCGTCGGCTGGTTCAAAGACACGCCCGTTCTGTCCCTGCAGCTTATAGCCCAGTTCGTCTGTGCAGCGTCCAAATTTGGAATAGCCGTCTGCCGACTGTTTGGTTATCTTTCCCACTTCACCATAAGGATAGTTAGAGCGCATGGAGTTCACATAGCGATCAGTCGGGAAGAGGTGATGCAGGTCGGTGTACATCGGATAGACAGCCGTGGTGTAGTTGTCCTGCTCAGCCTCGTTGAACCAACTCTTGGGCATGGCATGCTCACGGTTATACTTCATGCCTTCATCCACATCCTCACCATTGTCCTGATCACCGCCAGGCGTGAAGTTAGATAGCGAAGAATAGATGTCCCAGATCTTGCCATCGGGACGGATGTCATAGCTGTTAATCGCATTCCAGACACCGGGCGTGTAACTCTGCACTTCATGAGGGCTGATAATCTGAAACAAGGCAGTCTTCAACTCCGCACCTTTCTTTCCGTCGGCAGCCTGATAATAAACAACATGCTGATCCTGAGCCCAAAGAGTCAGAATCGACAATAGGAATAAAATGGATAGGTATAGTCTTTTCATCTGGTTGTCAAGTTTTAGGTAAAAGCACTCCCGATGCCAATACGGCACCGGGAGTGAATATTATACACAAAGGAATTACTCAGCGTTAGCCTTCTTAAACGAGAAGCATACACCGCCACAGAGCTCAACGAGATCCTTATAAGTATCCTTATAACCAATAATTGTAATCTCGTCACCCACCTCAATGCCGTTGTCGGCTATGAAGAACTTGCGGGCATCGCCCGTAGCACCCCATCCAGGATAGGTGCCATAAACATAGAGTTCATTGGTACCATCGGTGATATAGAGGTTGCCATAGTCATTCTCCTTGCCATTGCTGCCAAGCAGTGAGCTAATCTTACCAGTGACCATGTACCATACATTCTTGTTGTCAGGTTTCGATAGGAACTCCTCGATAGTAACCTCCTCCACGTCATAGAGCAGCGTGCAAGTACCATTAACCAATTGTGGGCTATCCTTATAGGCACCGCGCTTGCCGATTACCTCAACCACATCGCCTACCTCAATGCCAGCATCGAGGAAGCCCTCTGTACGATATACAAGAGTCTCACCGCTGAAGTCACGAATATAGAAGCTCTTGCCTTGCTTGTCGCTGGCATAGAGAGACATTACAACACCCTGTATGCGATACTGAGTATCACCCACCTCGGCAGCGAGGAACTCAGCAATGCTCACATCGAGGATTGCACCAGCCTGAGCAATAGCAACTTGAGAAGTGTACTCCTTACCACCACTCTTAGTCTTAAAGGTAATGGTTGTGCTACGATCGCCACCAACGTTTGGAGCAGCCTTGAAAGTAATAGCGTTAGACTTCACAGATGAGATAGAGAGCCAGTTGGCTGCATCAGCAGGGATATCAACATTGATACCATCGCCCTTACATGTAACATGAGCAGTCACTTCACCACCTTCGATGGTCATTGGCGTCTTTGAAAGATCGGTCTTCACTCCGTTAACAGTCAGAGAATCAATCTTGATAAGCGACTTGGTAATCTTGACAACAGCGACATTCTCTAGCTCTACAACGCCATTGTAGGTCTTCTTCGGACCCTCAACAGTCACCTCGTCACCGACCTCAAGCCCCCAGGCAGCAATCGAGTTGTTCTTACCAGCTTTGCCACTCTTATCCAGCGTACCATAAATATACAACTCACCCGTACCGTCGTTTAAGTACCAGTTACCATACTCAGTGTTACCAATACCAGTGACCATACCAGTGACACGATAGGTCTTAGCGTCAGGACCTGCAATAACCTGTGCACAGGTAGCAGTAGATACCTCAGCAATACCTTGGATAACATTTACATCCTGCGTCTTTCCACCACAGTTGATCTTAATCGTTGCCGTACGACCCTCTGCTGCTCCTGCAGAGAAAGTCAACGAGTTCTGACCAGCACCACCGTTCATAGGCGAAACAGTCAGCCATGAAGGGATACCATCGGCCACAACCGTCCAACTGTCGGAGGCTGTCAGCGTAATCTGCGTAGAGCCACCAGCCTTATCGAGTGCTACATAGGAAGAAGACAAGCGGATCTCACCGAGGTGCGTCCTATCCTGATCTGTGGCGCAACCCGTGAGCATAGCCATGACAGCTACGAACAAGGGAAGAAAATATTTTAATTTCATATTGTCTGTCATTTATTAATTGAAGAAATACTTAATACCAACAGATGCATACCAGCACTGTCCCAAAGAGTGATAAGGTTTCCAGTTCTCAGTATTGCCATTGATAACCTTAGGTGTAGAGAATGTAGCATAACCATCGGCATCGACGCCTTCATATTTGAGGATTCGTGAATACTGAACACCGCCACTAGGCTCTTCACTGAAATCGAGGTTAGCAATCTTTGCCACACCCCACTTGCTATTGAAGAAGTTGAGGACATTCTTCATATCGAAACTGAGCTGCAGCATGTGCTTAGTCTTGCCGATTTCGAGCTTGAAGTCGTGCTTGTAGCTGATGTCCACGCGGTGTACCCAAGGTGAATAGTAACTGTAAGCCTCGGCATACTCACCCTGACGACTGCTCAGATAGTCGTTGTTGTGAACAAAGTCCATGAAACGGGTCTTATCATCTTCGGAAACGAAGCGGAACTCACGGTTAGCCACCTGTTGGTCTGTTGGAATGTAAACCACGTCATAGGTGTAACCATCACCATTCATATCGTTTGCCAAAACATAAGAAGTATTGTTGCCACCACGCCAGGTCTCATAGATCAGACTATAGTGGTTGCCGCTCTTGTCATGAATCGTAGCATTTGCAACGATACGGTCAGGAGTTACATACTGAGAGTTGTGCAAGCCGACGTTGTTCGGGCCCTCATAGCAAGGGATGTAGGTAAATGCAGAAGAGGCATCAGAGCCAGGCATACCAGTCTTCTCCTTGCTAACAGTATGGGTGTAGGCAGCCATCAGGCTAATCCATTCTGCAGGTTGCGCAGTCAGCGTAGCGTTGAACGACCATCCGTATCCCTTGCTTGTATTGTCGAGCACAAAAGCGTTAGGCAACTGCTTACCGTTAGCATCAGTATATTTGAAATCCTGATAGAGTGCACGATCATCTGCACCATTCAGACGAGCAAAACCACCAACGTCTTTAATGCTCCAGTCCGAGATACATACAGCGTTTATCGTCTTGTTGAAAATAAACTCAGCCGTAGCGGTAAAGGGGAATGAAACGGGCAATTGATAGTCAACTGCGATTGAAGACTTCCATACCTGTGGCATTTTGAAATCTGGGTTTACAGCATTGATTGTAGAACCTGCAACTCCATCTTCTGGCTTTATCGTCTGAGGACCGAGGTTATGGGCAATTATATAGTCGCGCAGATCGTTTCCTGCCAAGATATTTCCTGCAAACTGCGACATATCTGTCTTCATACCACCGTTGCTACCGGTCGCATTCCAGATACCCTTATACTGCACCATGTTAGAGTTGGTTGGCATGTTAGTGAAGAACACGAGAGGAAGACGGCCTGAGAACATACCAGTACCACCACGCACTTTCAGCGACTTGTCACCAAAGACATCCCATGTGAAACCGATACGCGGAGAAATGGTCATCTTAGAGGTTGGCCACTTACCAGTATCGATATGATTGCCATTATAGTCAAAATCGTAGATGGCCTTATTGGTCATCAGATCACCATTATTGAAGAACAATCCATCGAGACGCAGACCGTAGGTCAACTTAAAGTTGTCAATAATGTTCCAATCATCCTGAAGATAAACACCGAGTTTATTGAACTGCACGCGGGCAGCAGGTTCTGACTCACCATTGTAACCATAGGTCAGGTCTACGATCTCAGGTGTGCTGTTGAAAACAGCTGCAGGATCAAGAACACCGTTTACCCACATATCGTCTGTGGTATTAAAGCGGTAGTAACCAGCACCGTTACGCATGAACATGTTATCAGCCATCTGATGCTCAAAACTTACACCACCAGTAATCTTGTGAGTACCACCATAATAAGTCACGTCGTCCTTGACGTTCCAAACGGTGTTATGAACAGCATTTTTCCAAGTGAACAGCTCATAACCGAGAGCCATGTAATTGTTACCATCTTTCGTAATATCAATGAAAGGGAACACACCAGAATTGGTGTCTCGTACGTCATCGAGTTTAGAATAAGTCGCCAGCAACTGGTTAGAGAGTTTCTCCGTGAAGCGGCTATTCAGATCAAAAGTAAACGAGTGAACGATGTTATCCTGAGAATACATCGAGTTTGCAAACGACATAGAAGCCTGAGAGAAACGCGCAGCAGGCAAACGATTACCGCCATCCATAGAAGACTTGTTTGTTGGGTTCCACGCTGTATTTTTAGTATAATTATAGCGTACTGCCAAATGATGCTTATCTGTAATGTTCCAATCGAGACGAGCAAGAATCTTGTAATTACTCTCATCTGCAGGAAAACTGGTATAGGAACCTGTATCGTAACCATACTTGCTGGCCACATAGTCAGAAACAGCCTGAAGGTCAGCCTTCGTTGTGCGTGAGATATATTTTTCAGGATCTGCGGGATTATCGGCATCAGCACCCTGCCAACGGTTTACCACCGTTGGTTTCTTTACCATTTCACCGTTAACGAAGAAGAACAACTTATCCTTGATAATCGGACCACCGAGCGTGAAACCATAGGTAGTGACCTGATTCTTCTCGCGTGCACCCTGTATCTGCTCACGATACACGGCATCGCCATGCATATTCTCGTTCTGGTGATAAATGTAGGCAGTACCTTTAAAAGAATTCGTACCAGACTTAGTGATAGCATTCACACCACCACCAATAAAATTAGTCTGACGAACATCATACGGAGAAATCACCACCTGCAATTCCTCGATGGCATCGATAGAGATCGGGTTACCACCACCTGGCAGATTAGAAGAAAGACCAAAATTGTTGTTGAAGTTAGCGCCATCAACCGTAAAGTTAGCAGTACGACCATCAGCACCGGCAAAGCTCATACCATTTCCGCCATAAGGAGACAGACGGGTAAAATCGGTAATACTACGCGAAACAGTAGGCATGTTCGTAATCTGCGCGCTGGTAATGTTTGTAGAAGCACCTGTCTTCTCAGCGGCAAACTTAGAAGCCCTACCACTGACAACGACTTCGGCCAGTTCATTAGCATCCTCTGAGAGCCATACAGACAGGTTGTAAGTCTCACCCAACTGGAGGATAACGCCCTTGACGACTTTCGACTGGAAGCCGATATAAGAGACAGTCACCTCATATGGGCCACCTGTACGCATACCATTGATCGAGAAACGACCAGAGGTGTTCGTAACCGTCGTGTAACGAGTACCAGAAGGCTCGTGCACAGCTACGATCGTGGCACCGATGACCTCTTCGCCGTTTGCATCGTCGAGCGTCACCTTTCCTGCCATACTTGATGTAGTGATTTGTGCCATTATTGTTAACGACATCGTCAACAACAGTGTCACCAGAAAGAATAATCTTTTCTGCATAAGTTAAGTTGTTTTAATTAATTATTAACCCGGACAAAGCCGATTCATACTATTCGGGTGCAAATATAATATAAAATATCGATATAAATGTTTAAAAGAAGTGATTTTTTACCTTAAACACCTATTTTTTTTGCAATTTGTCAAGTAGGCCCATCGGATTCTGCGGTTTTCCGTTCTTACGGAGTTCGAAGTGTAGATGCTCGGTAGTGGCCCTGCCAGTTCTTCCTGTCAAAGCAATCCTCTGTCCACTCTTGACACGGTCGCCTTCTTTCACAAAATTTTTAGAGTTGTGACTATACAGCGTTTCGTAGCCATTATCATGACGGATAATGATACAGTTACCATAGCCATAATAAGATTTAGACATCGTAACGACCCCGTCGTAAACAGCATAAATAGCATCATTGGACTTTGTCTTGAGATCGACACCAGTATGACGGTGAGAGCCGCGATCGTTATGATAAGGACTTATCACCTTAGCACCAGGCAACGGATAGCATCCGTTCCTAGAATCGACGGCCATGGACTTTGTTGAGCCACACGAAACAAATACAAACACCATAAGAAGCATGGTGTAAACACGATAGAAATATCTCATAATCAGTAACTTAATTGATCATTGCTGCCGTATATATTCTCCCCGACTCGACACCAAGTCGACGAGCAGAAAAAAAGTCGGAATAGTGTTTATAGGTGCAGATACCTGACATCTGGATATGCTGTGGCAGCACGCCCACAGACTGGAGCTGAAGCCGGTTACACTCCCACAGATCGATATGCCATTTCTGTTCTGAGCCACCACCCATTTCAAGCATCCGGCGACTGATATGCTCCATCGGGAAAGAGGCATCGGCAAACTGCTTCCACACCTCATCACCCACTTCGAACGCCTCTAAGGAAATGCCGGGACCAATGACAGCTTGCAACTGAGAGGGCTCTGAGCGATAAGCCTCAACCATCGCCAGCACAGCATCACGGGTGATACGCTGAACAGTACCCCGCCAGCCAGCATGAACCACGCAGACTGCCGCATGCTGAGAATCATAAATAATAATAGGTATGCAGTCGGCTGTTGAGACACCAATACAGATACCCTTCACATCGGTCATCAAGGCATCTATGCCCTCAAGAGCCTGCTGCCGGGCATCTGCAGATAATGCCAACAACTCTGGAGTTATCTTCAAAATACCTACCCCATGCACCTGATGGGGCATAAACAAACGATCATCGGAAACAGATAACAACCTACACAACGATTGGCGGTTTTTACGGATAGCCTCAGTATCGTCACCACAATAGCAGTTAATGTTAAACTCGCCATAACGATCTTTACTATAGCCACCATGACGGGTTGTGCTAAATGCCGTCAACCTTTCAGACAGATGATAGGAATGCAGTTCTGGGCTCATATATCCTCTGGCTCATCGTCATATTCGAAATCTTCGAGATCCTCGATATCCTCTTCGTCAATATATTCGATTTCCTCATCCTCGCCCTCATCGGCCAATTCCTGTGCGAAACGGCTCATGTCCTTATCGCGGTGAACCAACGTATCTTCGGCCGTGATGACAGCCAGTTTATTGCTCTCAGCATTGAGTTCGCGCCACAGTACATCCTTCAGTTCCTCAAGTCCGAAGCCTGTAACAGCAGAGATAAACACAACGGGCAAGTCGCTGGGAAGAGTCTCTTTCAGCATCTCGATAAGTTCGTCGTCAAGCAAGTCACACTTGGTAACTGCCAACACACGATGCTTGTCGAGCATATCGGGATTAAACTGGGACAGTTCATTAAGCAATATCTCATATTCGTGCTTGATATCATCGGTATCACCAGGCACCATAAACAATAGCAGGGAATTGCGCTCTATATGGCGCAAGAACCTGATTCCGAGGCCTTTGCCTTCGGAAGCGCCCTCAATGATTCCCGGGATATCGGCCATCACAAACGACTTGCCATCGCGATAGCCCACGATGCCCAAAGAGGGTTCCATCGTGGTGAAAGGATAATTAGCAATTTTGGGCTTTGCATTGGAAAGTGCCGATACCAATGTCGACTTACCAGCATTAGGGAACCCGACAAGTCCGACATCGGCTAAAAGTTTCAGCTCGAGTATGATGGTCATCTCCTGCATCGGCTCACCTGGTTGCGCATAGCGCGGCGCCTGATTCGTAGCCGTCCGGAACTGGAAGTTACCAAGTCCGCCGCGTCCACCTTTCAGCAGAAGCACCTCCTGGCCATCATAGGTGACATCGCATACATACTTACCCGTTTCAGCATTATATACAACCGTACCACAAGGCACATCGATATAGACATCCTTGCCGTCGGTTCCGTGGCATTTGTCTCTTCCGCCATTGCCACCATGCTCTGCAAAGATATGGCGCTCATACTTCAGATGGAGTAGTGTCCAATAGTTATGATTACCACGCAGGATGATACTACCACCCTTACCACCATCACCGCCATCGGGACCGCCATTAGGATTGTATTTGACATGGCGAAGATGCATAGACCCTTTACCGCCCTTTCCAGAGCGGCAATAGATTTTTACATAATCAACGAAATTAGATTCCATCAATAACTTTACAGATATCTGCGAAAATACGATCGAGCTCGCCAGAACCATTAATATGGTAGTGAAGGCCCTCTTTCTTATACCACTCAATCAGCGGCTGCGTCTGGCTGTGATACACCACGAGACGCTTCTTGATGGTTTCCTCATTGTCATCAGCACGTCCGCTCTGTTGTCCACGCAAAATCAGACGTTTCATCAGTTCATCCTCTGGCACATCAAGTTCAATCATGGCAGCCACCTTATCGCCACGCTCGTCAAGCATCTTCTTCAAAGCCTCAGCCTGTGGAATGGTACGGGGGAATCCGTCAAAGATCACTCCTTTATGATCACCAAAAGAGTCATAAACACCTGCGAGGATGCTAACCATCAAATCATCGGGAATCAGGTTACCCTTATCGATATAGCTGGCAGCCGTTTTTCCAAGTTCCGTACCTTTCTTTATCTCACTGCGTAGCACATCGCCAGTAGAAATATGATTCAAGCCGTACTTCTCAATCATCTTGTCGCTCTGGGTGCCCTTTCCTGAGCCTGGAGCACCGAAAATTACGATATTCTTCATTATCCTGTTTGTTATGTTTTTGTTTATGGTTATTCTTCAACAATAGTATAGATGTCTTTCAGCTCGCGCCCCTGCTGATCATAATCAAGTCCGTAGCCAACAATGAAATCATCGGGGATGCGGAAAGCCACATAGTCAAGATTAAGTTCTTCCTTCAGTTTGTCGGGCTTAAAGAAAAGTGTACAGATGTGTACCGATGCTGGATTACGTGTGCCCAGCGACTCTATCATACGTTTCATGGTCTGACCACTCTCCACGATATCCTCTACAATAATGACCGTACGCCCAGAGAGATCCTCATTAATGCCCAATACCTCCTTAATCTTACCCGTTGAGGTTGTTCCCTGATATGATGCCAGTTTTACAAAAGAAATCTCACAGGGAATCGTCATTTCGCGCATCAAATCGGCAGCAAAAATAAAAGAACCGTTCAGTACGCCAAGAAAGAGAGGCGTCTTACCCTCCATATCCTTGCTAATCTGCTGAGCCACAGCCTTTACACGTTCTTTAATCTCTGCCTCGGTAATAGACGTTCTGAACGTCTTATCCTTTATTTTTACGATGCTCATACGCTGAAAGAATTAAAAATTTGTGCAAAATTACAAAAAAACTTCCAAATCTGTGCCATTCGTTAGCATATTTTTCGTATTTTTGCACCAATGAAGATTTTCACAAGTGCCCAGATTCAAGAACTGGACAAATACACGATAGAACATGAGCCCATTAAGTCGATTGACTTGATGGAGCGAGCTGCTAAAGCTCTGACGCAGGCTATTACCGACGTTTGGCCTTCCCAGACGCGAGTTATTGTGTTTGCCGGACCAGGCAACAATGGTGGTGACGCACTAGCTGTCACTCGGATGCTTCTCGAACGAGGCTACGATGTGACAGCATACCTTTTCAACATTTCCGGACGCCTTTCAGATGACTGCGCAGCCAACAAGAAACGACTTGAGGAGAAAAAATCCAAAGCTCTCATCGAGGTAACCCAAGAATTCGACCCTCCTCAGCTCGATACTAATACATTGGTCGTTGACGGTCTCTTCGGCTCTGGCTTGAACAAGCCTCTTGCTGGTGGTTTTGCTTCATTGGTGAAATATATCAATGCATCACGTTCGAAAGTAGTCAGCATTGACATTCCTTCCGGTCTCATGACAGAGGACAACACCTATAATGTGCGTGCCAACATCATTAAAGCAGATCTTACGTTAACCCTACAGCACAAGAAACTTTCCTTCCTCTTCCCTGAATATCAGGCATTTATCGGACAATTAAAAGTCTTGGATATACGACTGAGTCAGGAGGGTATCGACAAGATAGATTCGAACTTCACTCTCCTTGACGAAAAAGACATCCACCCAAGATTATTGCCCCGTGACCCCTTTGCTCACAAAGGAAAGATGGGTAACGCCCTGATTATTGCCGGCAGTTACGGCATGGGGGGCGCTTCGGTTTTAGCAACTAAAGCCTGTCTGCGCGCTGGAGCAGGGAAGGTGACAACCCATTCGCCAAGATGCAACTATCTCACGATGCAGATTAGTGTACCAGAGGCTATCATTCAATTCGACAGGGAGGAGACCACCTTTTCAGAAGCAGTTGACACAGAGGATTTCAATGCCGTTGGAATCGGGCCTGGATTGGGCACCAGCGAACAGACTGCGATTGCCATCATCTCCCAGTTGCGCCGTACCCAATGCCCTCTTGTTGCCGATGCTGATGCCATCAACATCTTAGCCAGCCACAGAGCATGGCTTCAGCAGTTGCCCAAAGGAATTATCCTAACCCCTCACCCAAAGGAGTTTGACCGCTTGGAGGGGAACTGCACAGACAGTTACGAGCGACTGATGAAGGCCCGTGATCTGGCACAACACTTACAGGCATATATTCTCTTGAAAGGCCATCACACCTCTCTCTGTTTACCCGATGGTCACATCATCTTCAATTCCACAGGTAATGCCGGAATGGCTACAGCAGGAAGTGGTGATGTACTCACGGGTATTATCACCGGTCTACTGGCGAGAGGCTACAAACAAGAAGATGCCTGCATCATAGGTATGTACCTGCATGGCTTAGCCGGCGACATCGCTGCCCGCGAATTAGGACAAGAAAGCGTTATTGCCAGCGACATCATCCAATATCTCCCTTATGCATTCAAACGACTAAACGAGTAAAGAATATGAAACCAAAGGCTTGTATCCTTTTACTGATAAATCTTCTCACGCTCACATTCGCAAAGGCCCAGACAGAAAGCAGTTTCTACCAGCCTGGCGTCACGCCTGAAGGGGCTGTGTATTTCTTGCCGAAAACTGCCGTTAAGGTCATTGTGCAAGTAGAGAAGAAGACATACACTCCCGGTGATTTCTGCAAATATGCCGAACGCTTTCTGCGTATCAAGAACGTTTCTTCTATGCCATCAGTCAGTTACCGTATCACAAGCATTCGCCAGGAAGCTGTGGCTGTAGCCGATACCTCAAAGCGCTACGCTGTTGAGTTCAATGCCAAGACTTCTGCCTCGAACGTCAGACTCTCTGATGACGGAATCCTGCTCGCTATCAATGCCGAGCCCAACAAGCAAAAAGCCACAAAGCCTTTTGTTGCCTCGCCTCGCCCCACAGCCATTAATCCACGCAAATATATGAGTGAAGAGATTTTGGCTGCAGGCAGCACAGCAAAGATGGCCGAACTGACGGCACAGGATATCTATGAAATCCGAGAAAGCCGCAACTTGCTGGTTCGCGGACAAGCAGACAACATGCCTAAAGATGGAGAGCAACTGCGCCTGATGCTAAGTCAGCTCGATTTACAAGACCGTACGATGACAAGCCTCTTTACAGGAATCACAGAGTGCGACACGACTGAGCATGTACTGACAATCATTCCCGACAAGGAAGTCAGCCAAGGGCTTTTGTTCAGATTCTCCGAGAAACTTGGTCTCGTTGACAAAGACGACCTGTCTGGTGCACCTTATTATATAACTATAGAGGATCTGAAGACGGTGCCAGCTCCAGAGCCCATTGATCCGAAGAAAAAACTCAAGCAAGTTGCAGGCATTTACGTAAATGTCCCGGGAAAGATGCTCTCAACTATTTCCAATACCAAAGAGGCAGTTCTATCTACACAATTCCCAGCCGGACAGTTTGGTAACGTAGAACTGTTAAGTGCAGCGCTCTTCAACAAACGCTATACTACCCACCTTTGGCTTAATCCACTTACAGGCGGTGTGGACAAATTGGAAGCTGAACAGCCGAAATAAAAACCAATATACAGAAGAAATAAGAAAAGCAGGTGATTTATCTAACCACCTGCTTTTTCCATTTTCCGTCTCTGGTACGCATGATATTGATACCTTTTCGCGGGGCGTTCATTCGCTGGCCATCTAACGAGTACCACTCTTCTTGGTAATTCCCTTCACTGAATGGTGCCGAAATAGATGTAGGGACAGGCGGATGAGCTTCGATATACGAAATGACCTGTGACGATATCTGCTTCATACCATAGATTGTAGGATGATCACTTTGCCGATCCATTCCATCAGCCAATTTTATACATCCTACACCATAATGATCGCAAATACGTATAACAGACTCGTCAACAACATTTCCCAGACCACT
Organism: uncultured Prevotella sp.; assembly: GCA_900315035.1. Lineage (GTDB taxonomy): Bacteria > Bacteroidota > Bacteroidia > Bacteroidales > Bacteroidaceae > Prevotella. The sequence goes on along the minus strand of OMXO01000005.1, from coordinate 57,844 downwards.
ATTTAGGACAAAATAGACAGCTGCATTATAATGGGCGATTGTCCAACTCAATACCTTTGCTAATGCCGGACGAAAATAACGAAGATCGCTGGTTGTAATGTTTTCATACTTATAATCACCCATAGGAGAGTCACGCCAAGCATCATTAGTACCTCCTGCAATAAGAATCACATCAGGATTTCCCAATTCATCCATACGTTCTGTAAAGGAATAACTGCTAAAGTCTTCGCCTCCATCTCCCACATTACATATAAAAGAGCCTCTGAGTGAACAATTCCTCTCCAAAACCCAATCAAAATGATCGATTACCTGATACCACCACATCTGTTCGACATACCTTACATCAGTCGTACCACCCCAAGAATAGTAATATGCATAAGAATCGAAATCTGGTGGATAAACATAACCCATATAGGCAGAATACGAATCGCCCAGAATAGAAACCCTCTTCTGAGCACTGACCATACTGCATAGCAACACCAGCAGACAAGTCGTCAAAAAACGGAAATGGAAGCTCCTAACGAAAGGAGCTTCCATATTATTACTAATCATTATATTAGCACTGTGCGAGCTTGCCGTCAGAACCAAGCACATTCACAATCTTGTGGATGTACATCTTCTTCATGTTCTCACGAGCAGGCTTCAGATACTGACGAGGATCAAAGTCTCCAGGATGCTCAGCAAGGTGCTTGCGGATAGCAGCAGTCATTGCCAGACGAGAGTCTGAGTCGATGTTGATCTTGCAGACAGCACTCTTAGCGGCCTTGCGGAGCTGCTCCTCGGGGATACCTACTGCATCGGGCAGCTTGCCGCCATATTGGTTGATGGTGTCAACCTCGTCCTGAGGAACAGAAGAAGAACCGTGGAGCACGATGGGGAATCCGGGGAGCTTTTTCTCGATCTCTGCCAGCACGTCGAATGCGAGTGGCGGCGGAACGAGCTTGCCGGTTTTCGGGTCGCGTGTGCACTGCTCGGGCTTGAACTTGTAGGCACCGTGAGAAGTACCGATAGAGATAGCCAGAGAGTCGCAGCCTGTACGGGTAGCGAAGTCGATGACCTCCTCAGGCTTGGTGTAGTGGCTTACCTCAGAGGCTACCTCGTCCTCAACACCAGCGAGTACACCCAGCTCACACTCAACGGTAACATCATATTTGTGAGCATACTCTACCACCTGACGAGAAATCTTGATATTCTCCTCGTAGGGCAGCGAAGAACCATCATACATCACGCTTGAGAAGCCCATGTCGATACAATCCTTACAGAGCTCGAAGCTATCACCGTGGTCAAGGTGCAGCACGATTTCAGGCTTCTCGCAACAGTAGCGTTAGCATAGTTACGAGCACCCTTAGAAACCTGCATGATAACAGGAGACTTTGTCTCAACTGCAGCCTGTACGATAGCCTGCATCTGCTCCATGGTGTTAAAGTTAAAAGCAGGAATAGCGTAGCCACCAGCTACGGCCTTCTTGAACATCTCGCGCGTATTTACGAGACCCAAATCTTTGTAATTTACCATAATTGTTATAAAGTTTAATAAAGAATAATATCAACTTAAATTCCGCCTCTTAACGAGACAAAAGACTTAACCGCTTGCAAAGTTAGCAAAAAAGCCTGATATATTAAGGTCGAATCCTTATGAGTTTAAACAGCGAATGTGGTTTTTTAATATTTATTTGCATTATGATTCTACCACAAAGGCTGTTTTGCTAATTTCACTTGACACATTTAGACTCTCCCATTGCCACATGAAGCCATATTGCCAAATGCCTATTCATGTCGGATAGCCTCAATAGGATCCATATTGGCTGCCTTCTGGGCTGGTATATAACCGAAAAGTACGCCAATGAACACACAGACAAGGAAAGATACGTAGATACTCCATGCAGGGACGCTCGAGGGCATGCCAAATGATGAGACGAATGCGCTCGCCCCCACCCCAACAAGAACGCCTATAAGACCTCCTGTTACGGATATCAATACCGATTCTATGAGGAACTGCAGTGAGATAACAGGTCCTGTGGCTCCTACAGCCATACGGAGTCCTATCTCCTTCGTACGCTCCGTCACACTTACCAGCATGATGTTCATGATACCGATACCTGCTACAAGCAATGAGAAGGCTGCAGCTACCACGAGAATGATGGTCACGGTATCCATCGTACTCGACATCGTCTCCATCATTTCTGCCTGAGAGCGGATGGTGAAGTCGTCATCAGCATCTTCTTTTAACTTGTGATTATCACGCAGTATCTGGGTCAGTTCCTCAATGGCAGCATCTGACAGTTCCTCGGTAACTGCCGAACAAACGATACTCGAGAAAAATGTCTGGGCAGCAATGCGCTTCATCACGGTGGTATAGGGAGCAATAATCACGTTATCTTGGTCCATACCCCAAGAGTTATAGCCCTTCGCTTTCAGCACACCTACGATACGCATAGGGATTGACTTGAAACGGATGGTTTTGCCGATGCACTCAGCACCCTCACCAAAAAGTTCTTTCACGATGGTAGCGCCAACCACACACACTTTAGCAGCCTTCTTGATGTCCTCCTCCGTAAAACACTCGCCCTCTTCTATCGTCCACAGGCGGATGTCAAGATAGTCGATACTCTCGCCGTACATCGAGGCATTTGTGTTGTTGTTGCCATAAATGGCCTGACCGCTTGCAGTCACTTCCGGCGACACCTTCGTGACGAATCGCTTTTCTTTCACGATACGCTCGTAATCAGCCATTTTCAGTGTCTGCATCGCAGACGGATCCTGACGCACACCTCCTCGCATATCGGCACCAGGGCGGATAGTCAACAGATTGGTACCCATCGTGGATAACTCCGCTCTGATACTCTCCTTTGAGCCCTGACCTATCGACATCATGATGATTACAGCGGCCACACCAATGATGATACCCAGCATCGAGAGGAAGGAGCGCATCTTATTGTTAGCCACTGCCTTCAGGCTCACTTTTAGTAAGTTTAGTATGTTCATAATTAATCGTCTTGTGGTGCTGGCAACTTGGCAAGTGCCTCTGCTGCCGACTTGATGTTCGTATTAATCGTGTCCTCACGGATCTTACCGTCACGCAGGTTGATGTTACGGCTCGCGTATTCAGCGATTTCCGGGTTGTGGGTCACGAAAATAATAGTATTACCCTGCTTGTATAACTCCTGGAAGAGCACCAGCATCTCAAATGAGGTACGCGTATCCAGATTACCCGTAGCCTCGTCGGCCAGTAACACCGCAGGATCGTTTACCAGCGCACGGGCAATGGCCACACGTTGCATCTGGCCTCCCGACATCTGGTTCGACTTGTGATACATACGATCGCCCAATCCCACAGCCTGTAAAGCCTTGATAGCTTTCTCACGGCGCTCTGCGGCTGAGACTTCAGAATTATACATCAACGGGAGTTCCACATTTTCGAGGGCTGTGGTCTTTGCCAACAAGTTATAATTCTGGAACACGAAACCGATCTTACGGTTACGCAGACGAGCCCTCTGTGTCTTCGACATCGTGCGCACACTGATGCCGTCGAGATAATACTCTCCACTTGTTGGCGTGTCGAGACAACCCAACTGGTTCAGCAGCGTTGACTTTCCCGAGCCTGATGTTCCCTGGATAGTCACAAACTCGCCTTCATAGATCTTGAAGGAAACGCCACGAAGAGCTTTCACCGTTTCAGAGCCCACCTGGAAATAGCGTTTCACGTTCTGCAGTTCAATGACGACTTTTCTATTGTCTTCTGCCATAGTCTTATCTCCTCTGTGAACCGTTTCCGCCTTGACCGTTCCTATTGTTATTTCTCGGACGCGGCATGAAAGGATTTCCTCCTTGTTGAGTCTGCTCCGGCGCACCGCCAGAGATATCAAAGTCTGTCAAAACCTCTGTGCCTTGCTTAATGCCGCCAGTAATCTCAGTCATCATGCCATTACTGGTACCGATCTCGACTTTATGAGCTTTGAATACAGTACCCTCTTTCGTCCATAGTTTATGATCGCCCTCACAGTCACTGATGCTCTCGCCCTTTTGCAGCAAGGCTTCATTAGGTTGGAAACGCAGTGCCTTTGAAGGTACGGCAAGCACATTATTCCTCTCTAGCGTGAAGATCGTCACATTTGCCGTCAGTCCTGGCTTCAGCTTCAAATCAGCATTAGGGGCAGAAATCACCACCTCGTAGGTTACCACATTGCTCTCTGTAGTAGCCTGCTGGCGAACCTGTGTCACCGCTCCATCAAACGAATCTTCGGGGAAGGCATCCACCGTGAAACTTACACGCTGACCTTCCTTCACCCCACCTATATCAGCCTCGTCGATGTCAGCTATCACGCGCATATCAGTCAGATCCTGCGCTATCACGAAGAGTTCCGGGGTATTGAATGAAGCGGCCACCGTCTGACCTTCCTCAACAGCTTTCGAAAGAATCACACCGTCGATGGGCGACGTAATCGTGGCATAGCCCAGATTCGTCTGAGCCTTCCGCACACTCTCACTCGCTGTATTGACCTGTTCCTTTGCTTTCCGGTAAGAGAGTTGGGCACTCTCGTAATCGTCGGCACTGACCAGGCCCTTGTCGTAAAGCGTCTTATACCTATTATAATTGGCAAGTTCGTAGGCAGCCGAACTCTGGGCGCTCGAAAGATTGGCCTTAGCCGTATTCAACTCGCTGATCAGGTTGGTACGGTCTAATTCTGCGATAACCTGCCCTTTCTTAACCACCGAATTATAGTCCACATAAAGCTTTGCGACGATACCCGACACCTGTGTACCTACGGTCACGGAAGTCACTGGTTCAATCGTACCCGTAGCCGTAATACTCGTATGAATATTCGAGTTCTCGACTTTCGCCGTTTCAAACGACACTTTCTCTTCCTTCTTTCCGCCTCTCAGAAGAAACCACGCAATGATTAACACAGCCACTACACCAATGCCAATCCAACCTTTCTTTCCAATTTTATTCATATCTTCTATTTTTATCGTTTCACCATCATTCATCGCTACTTGATCACTCCCGTCTGATAGAAGTCGAGCATCTGTTTGTTATAGAGTGCAAGATACTTAGACTGCAACTTGTTCTGCTGGGCAGAAAGCAGGCTATCCTTGCCTTTCATCAGTTCTACAATGTTTTTCAGACCCAAGCGGAACTGTTCCGACAGCAGATCATAACTCTCTTGAGCACTCTCCACACTACTTGTAGCCGCTTTATACTTCTGCTGGTTGGTCAGCGCGTTTACCCAATATTTCTGAATATCGGCATAAAGCGTCTTCTGCTTGTCTAACAGATCGAGATGAGCCTGCAACTGTTTGATCTTAGCCTTATTCACAGCCGTCTTCGTTGTGCGACCGTCATAAATAGGCATCGTAACGCCAAGCCCCAGAGAAGTGTTGACATTGGTTTTCATCTGATCACCCCATCCATTATTACTCAGAGAATTGGTCGAGGTAGTCACGCCGCCCGTCATGTTCACCGTAGGCAACCATCCCGCCTTAGCGATAGCGAGACTCACGTCGCTACTCTTGATGGCCAGCTGGAGTCGCTCCATTTCGGGTCGATTTATCAGCGCTTCTTCGTAAACCGACTGCAACGGGGGAATCTCTGCCAACAGACGTTCATCGTCGATTGGCGGAATAGCCACATCAAACTCCTCCTCATCTGTAATCTCCAACTGCTGTTTCAATTGCAGTTTATACTCCATCAACTGTCCGCGCGCCTCCACGATATTATATTCATCGTTTGCACGCTGAGCTGTCAACTGAGCAAGATCGGCCTTCGACATCTTGCCCACGTTCAGCATCTCCTGACCACGCGCTTCATTCTTCTTGCTGGTTTCCAACGTCTGTTCCTTCACCTTCACATTCTCTGCCATATAGAGAATCTGGGCATAGAGTTGAGCGATGCGTTCCTGAATGGTGTTAGCCGTCTCATGAACCGTCAACTCTGCCTGTTGTTCTGTCAGACCGTTCAACTTAATATTATTGTAATTCTTATTGCCGTTCCAAACAGTCCATTGCCCACTCAACGAATACGATCCATTATAGGAAGTCTTATCCACTTTCGTATTCACCGTACCATTAGTCACCGTCGAGATACCAGAATCTTTCCAAGGCTGATAGCCGAGACTCTGGTTTGTCGATGCGTTCAAGGTAGGCAGCAACGCGTGCTTTGACCCAATCAAATCCTCAGTAGCCGATCGTTTCTGTAATTGTGATTTCTGGAGCGTGATGTTATTCTCCAATGCATAATCAAGACATTCCTGTAACGTCCATTGTTTCTGTGCAGAGGCTGTCAACATCGACAGCATCAAAGCACTTATGATTACCAATTCTCTCTTCATTGTCAGTGATTTAGTCATTTTCGGTGGCAAAGTTACACTATTTATCGACAATTAATCGACAATTGGAAACAAAATTAGGATTTATTTGCGCCCTAACTACAAAAATTAAGTTTCTTTGGAAATCTCCTCCCCTCCTCCCTTAAAGAGCTTCAAACCATTTGTACAAAAGGGTTTCAGAGACGGGAGGTGTTGCTTCAACACCTCCCTATCACCTCCCCATCACCTCCATCTGTAAAACTTCTTCCAAACTTGGTTTTTGTTACTATACTAGGAAAAACTATTTCCCTAGTGAGGGAACAATTTTTCCCTAGTTAGGTCGCAAAAACTGCTCAAAAAGGCTGTCAGGATAATTCATCCGATTCCACTATCGGTAGTCAAACTGCAGGAGATTTAAGGGAGGTCGATGGGAGGTGTTGAAGCAACACCTCCCGTTCCTCTTTCCCTTTATTTATCGGGCTTTCGCACCATTAACGGGAGGACGGGAGGTCTACTACTAAAATTCAATCCTCAAAAAAGGAAGGCCTCGCTCAATGATATATCTTTCGAAAATAAGAGGCACGAGGCCTTGCACTATCTCCCGACAGGGCTATCCCTTTATTAGCGAGTTTTGATGGTTTTATAAACTGAACCATCACTACGTTTAATGATATTAAAACCTTTTTGAAGACCCTTTCGTTTGATTCCGTTTACAGAATAGACACCTTCTACTGTCGAATCTCCATCAGTTCTGTTACTCCTAATTAGTGTAGCATTATAGCCTAACTGTTCATCTAGCCAAGCAATATGTGCATTTACCCAGTTTTTAATGTAAGCGATTTCTTCTTCATATGAGTTAGCACTGAAATAGTTAATATAATGCTTACCCCAACGTGGCCATGCTTTAAAGTCCCTATCTACGGCTCCATAAGCTGATAATTCATTGGTTAAAGAATCAATAACTCCACAAATATCAGCATATTTCCCTCGTCGGCACTCTGCATATCTAGTTTTTAACTCTTTAACATATTCTGGGTCTTCCATGAGCCTATTAAACCAAAAAGACAACAAATGATGCCCTACCCATCCATTCTTCCAATCGTTGTTCTTATACATCCAGACATCAGTCCTATAAGCCGTTTCTGGCCAAGAACTTATCGCCCATGCATTATCAAAATCCCATAAGGTCATTTTAAAGCGAGGGTCTACACTGTCCCTATACTTATACAAAAAGCAACTTAGTCGATATCCATCAATATTACTTGACACTTCGGTTGCTATTTGGTAGTCAACAAAAGATGCGACATCAACATATCTTCGATAGCCATTTTCAGGGTCTTTGAAGTTATCTGCTGCCAGTGCATCTTCAAAATCATCAAATCTTTTATCAATCCAAGCTCTTTGAGCTTCTGTTATATCTTCACAATCAGGCTCCTTATATTGTATAAATACAGGAGGATGAGTTTCAACAATATTTCCTTCACTATCAGTTGAAACATAAAGTTCTTCCCCGTCACTATTAGTAGGTTGATATTTACTTATATGATATATCGGTTCATCATCTCTGTCCTTTTCTATAACATATCCCCCTGTGAGTTCATCACCGCTATCACCTGGTTTCTTTATATTCAACCGATCATCTCCTCTACTGACTTTTTCCGACAACTGGAATACCCCATAATACAATCCATCAATAATGACCTCACACAACCTGACTCTCGGAACAAACTCAGAATAGCCCAGAGCTAATGTGAAAGAGAGTACATTACGAATCAGGCTTCTGTCATTATAAGGTGAAAGAAGACACCAATCGTCATCTTTTCCCATACCGAGAATGGCTTTCTTCAGTTTTTTACCCCCATTTTCGTAACTATCTGTCAGTAACTTAAATGAATATGGTTTCTTTTTTTGTTCATCAAATGACGAATTTCCACGGTACCTTATACCAACATAACCTTCAAAGTCTGCGATTTGGTTAGGATGAGCAATAGTATCATCATAATTGACGCCATCTGGATTGGAAACGATTTTCATTAATGCGGATACCCTATCCTCACGATTCATTTCATGTCCCAAAGTATTGATAAACACGATTGGGAGATTAGTTTTACCGATTTTGACATCCCTCACATCAGGAGGATAATTCTGACTAAAGCTCTCAACGCTTAATGCAAATAACAAAGCGGAAATAATTCTGAAATAATTCATTGCTTTACCTAATTAATTTATGCTATTATATTCTATCTCACTCTCACTTATCAAGCGCTTTTCGCACTTATATTTTGGACTTAACAAGTCCCTGTCTTCATGGTAAAAAGCTGTTTGTATCGCACCCAAATGAAAGAACAAATGACACATATTGTCAGACATGAACGGCTTATTTGTTGACTCATTAATGGCAGTTACAACATCATGATACTTCTGTTTAAACTTATCAGAGCACCATATCACAAATGGGATATCATACTGATATGTAAGCTGAAGCTTATCAATTTTACCATAAGTACGTCCAAGATGGTCACGATAATCATAGACTTCTTCACCATGATCTGATACATATATTAATACGGCATTTTTATCTCTAAAAACATTAAGAATTTGGCCTAAAACGAAATCATTATAATATGTAGCATTCTCATAGTCGGCTATGAGTTGCAATTTCTCTTTATTCAACCAAGTTTCATTCCGTTTTATGCTATCTGTAGTAAAGTGTATAAACTCTTTTGTATGAGGGAAACGCATATCAGCCTTAAAATGCTGGCCAAGAAGATGGAACATAATGAAGTTGTTTGGTCTACTCAAGACAACTTTTTTCTTAAAATCTTCAACAAGTTGGCCATCAAATTCAAAAGAAGCAGCGTTGGTCTTTGTATATGTTTCCTTTGACAAACACTCGTCATGCAAATATTGGTTTAGTGAGAAAACACAGACCTCACCAACACCCCATTCGTGTTGGTTATCCCAAAAGTAAACATCATAGCCTGCTCTTTTGAATAAAAGTGGGAAATAAGGATAATTATACCATTTTTCGGAGTGACCAATGCTGTTGCAACTCAACATATTTCTCAGGGCTGTACTTGTGTAATTAAAGGGCGAAACAGCATCATTATAAACATATAAATTACCTTTTTCCTTCTCCTTTGATAGTATTGGAGTCGTATTCAAATAGTGCCCATAAAAATGTGCATGAGATTTTATATAAGATTCACCAATTACAAAAACAATGTTTAAAGAATCGTTCATATGTACAGAACTCGTCACTTTCTCAACAGCTAATGATGATTGCACCGCTATTTTGAAATGTCCATTTGAAGCTAAAACAATGCATGGAGAATAAAGAAATCTGGAATACCAATCCATCGCCGGATAATAACCATGATCGTAATCGACCGTATCACTATTCATAAGTAATTTTATGTAATCCAAATATGCCTTGCAAGAATAGGCTCCATAACATAGACAAATTGAAAACAACACAAAAGTGAGAATGTTGATGTTTCCAAGTTTTATTATTTTCAAAATATATCGTCTGTACGCCAATTCCATACAGATTGCTATAACAACATAAAGCAATAGCTTTACATATGTCATAATGCTATTATGCGACAAAATATATTCTCTTACAAATCCCTTTGACTCGTTTTGGTTTGTTTCTCCTAATAGTCTAAAAACTGTTGGATCAACAAACATATTAAAATTGTTATAAATAAAAATACTGAACCCAAAAATTGAGAAAAGGAAAACGTACCATAGCCAGCGTACCCAATTCTTATTCGCAAGATATATAGTTACAGCAATAATATATGGATACAATATCCAAATGCTAATAGAACTAATTATTTCATGTGGTTCGCGATCCCAGACTTCATAAATAGAATACCTAATCAGAATATAAAACATTAGGACTATAGGAAGTTCATGGACAATGGGAAGAAACAGATTTGGAAGTTTTTTAATCCGCTTTAAAGAAGTGTCAGACATAATCAAGTTAAAATGCGTCCTAACTCCCTAATTCAGCACAACAACATTATAATTATTTGGAAATAAAAAAGGCATGGGAGTTTCTACTTTCGCTCATCCCAGAGTTCAGGCCTTCGCATTGCCCCGTGTCAAGGATAAGCAACGCAGCCAGCCCACGCCAAGAGAATTATATTAAACAGCCTCACTAAATTAGATTGGCTGGAATATAATTCACCCACGTAGACATTCACGTTGCATTATCTTCTGTGACACGAATCAAAGTTGCGAAGTTTGAACTCACAGACGATAACGTTCGTAAACGCCTTTCGAGATCAGATCCTACAAATAATCATGACCTCTTTCCATCGATGTTATTTACCCGCCCGGTCCTAATGGACTGGCTTAGCGATGGCAAAATTACAAAAGAAAAAATGAAAATTGAAAAAAAATCAAGAAAAACAGAAGGAATGAACACGATTTTGCACATTTTAACAAATCGTTTTCAAGTTTATCCTTTGATGATAGGGCAAAATCACTTTATGTGCATGACTAAAAAGAATAATTTCGTCGAAAAAATCATAGGAAGTCGTCGAAAACCATTTTGAGGGTTTGACTTTTCACCATATCTTTGCACCAGATTTTAATTCGAACAACAAAAATAGCAAAGATATGAAAAAGTTTAGAATTCTTTTCGCAACAGTAATGATGATGATGTCATCAACAATGATGGCCCAGACGACGGTCAAGGGTGTGTTAATGGACGAAGGTTTAGGCGAGGCAGAACCATTTGCCACCATCAGAGTGTTCAAAAAGGGAAAGACAGGGAAACCCGTCGCCATGTTCCTCACCGATGAGAACGGACAGTTCAAGCAGGAAGTAAAAGGCAAAGGAAAGTTCGACATCGTATTCAGCAGTGTCGGCAAGGAAGACCTTAAGATGACCATCACTCTCGGACAAGAGAACCCGTTGAATCTCGACACCTTATATATTAAAGAGAATGCCACGATGCTGAAAGGTGTGGAAATCGTAGCTCAAAAGCCACTGGTAAAAATGGAAGTTGACAAGATGAGCTATAACGTGGCAGAAGATGAGGACTCCAAGTCGAATACCGTACTCGACATGCTCCGCAAGGTGCCGATGGTGACAGTTGATGGACAAGATAACATCACCGTCAACGGTTCGTCATCTTTCAAGGTATATGTCGATGGTATGCCTAATCCCATGTTCTCATCCAACCCGTCGATGGTATTCAAGAGCATGCCTGCCACCGCTGTGAAGAGCATCGAGGTGATGACAAATCCAGGTGCAAAATACGACGCAGAAGGTGCCGCTGGCGTTCTCAACATCGTCATGAACAGACAGAACCCGCAGGCTGCCCAGAGCCTCAACGGCTATAACGGCACTATTCGCGCCACAGTAGGAACCAAGCAGTTAGGTGCCAGCGCCTTTATTAACGGGCAACAAGGCAAACTCTCTTATAGTGCCAACGTGATGACCTCTTATAACAAGCCAGGAAGCACCACTACTGAGATGGAACAGCTGCAGGATAACGGTGCTTCACAGATTCTTACCTCTGAGAATAATGTAAAGACTCCGTTCACGATGGGAAGTCTCTCCTTAGGCTATCAGATCGACTCCGTCAGTTCACTGAACCTCACTGCTCAGGTAAACAGCATGAACATGAAGAGTAACGGCACATCGACCACCACTATAGATGGGAACAACTACGGCAAAGGGTTCAGCTACGGCAGCACTACCGACATGAAGAACTCGCGCACCTCATTTAACGGAAGTATCGACTACCAACGATTCTTCAACAAGGAGCATACACAGTCATTAGGTCTCACTTACCAGCTGAGTTATAGTCCTGCCACCACCAAGATGACCAACAACTTCGGTACCACTTCAAACCAGATCGATCTTACCGACCGTTACTCTGAGAATAAGGACAAGACCACCAGTCACATCTTCCAACTCGACTACACGATGCCTCTCGGCATCGGTCAGACTCTGAGCCTCGGTACCAAGTTCCAATTGCACGATGCTTCGTCAGACTCGAAGTACTACCTAAAAGGCATCTACGACCCCAGCAGCAGTTCAGACTATGAATACAAGAACTCTATCCTCGCAGGCTATGGAGAATATGCAGGTAACTTCGGCAAGTTCGGACTCAAAGCAGGTCTTCGCTACGAGTACACTTGGCAGGATGTAGAATACCACTTGGGCAACGGTGAAGACTTCAAGAAGAATTATGGTAATCTCGTGCCAACAGCCAGTTTTCAGTACACTCTCTCACAGGGCAGCAATCTGGGACTCACTTATAACATGCGTATCTCTCGTCCAGGTATATCTTATCTGAACCCCTACGTCGATAAGACCAACCCCATTGCCCTTACCTATGGTAATCCAGAACTCGATGTGGAAAAAAGCCATAACCTCTCACTGGTTTACAATATGTTTACGCCGAAGCTGATGGTCAACCTCAATCTGCACCATAACTTCGTAGATAACGCCATCTCTCAGTATAGCTTCTACGACAGCGACAACCTGCTCAATACTACATACGGCAACGTTGTAAAACGCCACCAGACAGGACTAAGCGGATACGTAAACTATCTGCTGACAAAGGACACACGTATCTTCTTCAACGGTGGTCTGAACTATACAGATTTGCGCAGCGATGCCCTTGATCAGAAGAATAGCGGATGGACCTTCAACGCAATGGTTGGCCTTCAGCAAACCCTGCCTTGGAGCTTGAAACTGAGTGCCTTCGCCATCACCTCCACCAAGAACTATACCCTGCAGGGATGGAGCGGCGGATTCAACATACTCACCGGTACCCTCTCGAAGTCGCTGCTGAAAGACAAGCTTACCATTGGCGTGCAGGGAATTCTCGGTCTGAACAGCGGCGGTAAGCTGAACATTGAGAGCGAAAGTCGCGGTAAGGACTTCACCAGCCATACGAATGTCAAGGTGCCCATCTATAGCGTAGCCTTAACGGTTAGCTACACCTTTGGCAATTCAAAGATGAGTTCAAAGCAGCACGTGAATCGTGTACAAAACGACTTCATCGAGCAGCAGTCTCAGGGCGAAGTCATCAACAGTGTTGGAAACGTTCAGTAAAAAATATAGGGTATATATTTGGAACTTTACTTGTTAATTCGTAATTTTGCAGTCGTATGAAGGAATTTATGAAGGATCTTTATAAGGCAATGGGGGGAAAACACCTTTCGATCTGGTTGGTGCAAGTTGCCGTATGGGCCATTATCATCCTGACCCTCCCCATGGCGACATGGCTCAGTACGCAGGACACAGAAGCAGCCAAAACCTCATTCAATGTCGTGTTTGATCTCCTGCTGTCACCATTCCTGATTTATTTCGTAAACTTCTTCGTATTCGGACCGCTGCTGTTTTTCATGGACGAAAAGGAAGCCCATGCTTTCCGCCTCTTCAACAAACTGAGCAATCGGACGCGCTACCTGATCTTCGCCCTCTGTAACCTGATAGCGATTCCGTTGTTCAACAACAAGTTCTTCATGATATGGTGGCATCGCAATAGCATCCCCGATATGCCGGAAATGACTACCAATATGTGGATTGGCTTCTTCTCCGGGATGTTTATGTTCTTCCTGCTCAACTGCATCGTGGCAGCTATTGCCATCGGCATCCGACACTTCATCCGAACCCGTCAGATCCGTCAGCAGCTAAAGGACGAACAGGCCAAGCACACGGAAGCAGAGCTCGCCTGGCTGAAGAACCAGATCAACCCGCACTTCCTCTTCAATACGCTGAACAATATTTCCAGCCTGACACAGATCGATCCTGATGCCGCTCAGGACGCCATCGCCCAACTCTCCGATCTGCTGCGTTATGCGATGTATGAGACCAACAAGAAAACCGTCCCCATCAGCGGCGAGGTGGAGTTCATGCGCAACTATATCTCGCTGATGAAACTGCGCTGCAACGAGAAGACGGAGGTAAAAACAACCTTCAACGTCGAGCAGGATGTGGAGATTGCACCTCTGCTGTTTATCTCACTCATTGAGAACGCGTTCAAACACGGGGTGAGCAGTAGCCGGAGCTCGATAATCGACATCCATCTGGAACAGAAAAACCACAGTATCATCTTTACCTGCGACAACACGAATTATCCAAAGGATGATGCGGACCGCAGCGGCTCTGGTATCGGACTGGAAAACACCCGTCGCCGCCTGGAACTGATGTATGCCGACCATTACACCTGGCAAAAGTGGCTTGAGAATGATATTTATCACGTTTATATAAAATTGAGCGTTTAGAGTTATGACAATATCCTGCATGATTGTTGACGATGAACCACTTGCCGTCAAATTATTAGAGTCATTCGTAGCCAAGACCCCCGACCTCGAGTTAATTGGCTCATTTACCGACTCTGTTGAGGCCATCAATGCCATTAAAGAGCAACAGCCCAACCTGCTGTTCCTTGATATCCAGATGCCCGACCTCAACGGTATGGAACTGGCTCATATGCTATCAGTCAGCACAAAGGTCATCTTCACCACCGCCTTTAAGGAGTATGCCTATGAGAGTTACGAAGTCAGTGCGCTCGATTTTCTATTGAAGCCCATCCGGTATAATAAGTTTATCGCAGCAGTAGAAAAAGCCCGTGACTGGTTCTCACACAGGGAGCAAGTACCAGCAAGTGATAATCCCTCTTCGGTTTCTATACCATGCGGGAGCTCAGACCAGACTATTTTTCTGAAAGTTGATGGCGAATACCGACAAGTAGCACTTTCCAAGATTCTATACGTCTGCGGTATGAAAGACTACGTGATGTTCTATCTTGAAGACTCACAAAAGCCTCTAATCACCCACCTCACGATGAAAAGCGTAGAGGATATGTTGCCTGCAGAACAATTTATGCGTGTACACCGTTCCTATATCATAGCCCTAAACAAGATACGGAGTGTAGATCGCAACGACTGTATTTACATCGGCAACGAAATCATACGCGTCACAGATGCTTTCAAGGAGAATTTCGATCAATATCTCAAGTCAAAGTTCTTTGGACAATAGCTATAATAGTCCAAGCAACTTCACACGTCGTTCAAAACTTTCACGATTGTTAAGGGCCCCGTTCTTGATACGAGCACGATAATTGTAGATGGTATTAACGCTGTAGTGGAGGAACTCTGCGATCTTTGACGAATCCTCGATACCAAGTCGGATAAGGGCAAAGATGCGGATTTCCGTAGTGAGACGATTCTCATCCTTTGGGTGAATCTGGGTCTCTGGGTCTAACAATGCATTAAAGTCATCGACAAAAGTAGGGAACAGATTTAGGAATACAGAATCAAAGTTCTCATACAATTCTTCCAATTCCTTTTCTTTCAGTTCTGTGGATTTTGACAAGCGATACAGTTCATCAAACTCTTTATTCTTCACTTTTTTGTTTACAAACTTACGATAGTCATCCAGTTTGTCGATATATTGTGAGCAAAGGCTCATAAACCTTCCTATATACTCCTCTTTCACATGATTACTCTCCGAGAGTTGTGAATTCAGTATTGACTGTTTTACATTCAACTCAGAAAGTTCATCTTTTTGGGTAGCTAACTGACGATTGGCAACTTCCAATTCATCGTTCGACTCTTTCAAAGCATTGCGAGCTATGGCAAGTTGGCGATTCCTATGGTGAACAAAGAGCAACAATCCCAGCAACAGTAATGCCAGGATGCTGACGGCAATGATTGATGTTGTGAGTATCCTTGTATTCCGGTCTGCTGCTTTCTGATAGTTTTTTTCTATCACATTCAGGATAGGCGTAATCTGCCATGAACGCATTCGGGTATTAAACCTATTATTGCAATCCCACGTAAACCTAATGTATCTATAAGAGCGTTCAAGGTCGCCTTGTCTGTTCAGGATATCAGCTAAAGAGAGTAAGGAAGCCTGATCCATTACAGCATGCCGGATGTCGCTGAGTGCCGACTGTCCCAACCAGTATTCAGTATCTTCTTCATTTTCGCATACCAAAGAATGATAATATGCAGCAATGGCATAGTCGCGACTATCAGGGCTAATGCGCTTCACCCACTCGTCGCTAAGTTCTCTGGCTTCTTCCATCTTATTCTGCCCTTGAAGTTCGTAGATTTTGTACATCATGTAATCCTGTTCCTGATGATCAATCATAGCAAAGAGCGAATCACGATACACATTCTGGAGTCCAAAGTAATGGTCTTTCATTGCAGGGATAATCGAATAATAGCCCAATTCCCCATACACATGCATCTGTGACTGGTAATAATGACGAAGTCCTATGGAGTCAAGTTGTTGTTTATCGATGCTTTTCAGGAAGGCCAATGCCTCATCGTAGGCACCAACAGTGGAGCACTGAAAAGCCTTCAACGCCCTACAATAGCCTACCTGAGCTACAAGTCCTTGAAGCTTCGCCGCCTGTTCAGCCTGTTCCAAATAATACACAGACGAGTCGTTCATAAACGACTTATACTGTTCATAAAGTCGGATAGCATGCTGATACTGCTCCTGAGGTCTCTTAGCCTCCAGAAAGAGCTGCCTTGTAGCATCAATCTCCCGCTCATAATCTGCGGTTACCTGAGGCGACTGACCAATGGCCTCGTCAATCTGCAGAAGCAGCGAATTTATATCGTAATTCTGAGCCTGCAACAAGCTTGCAAGCATAATGAATAATGCTGTTGATAGTAGTCTCATTCGTAAATGTTCTAGTTCGCGAGGGCAAAGATACGAAATTATTTTTGTATTAACTCACTTTTTCAAAAAAAATATAATAAAAAACAAAGGGCATATGCTCCCGCACACGCCCTTCCCTGTTAACCTAAAAAACGAACTCTTTACGAATAATTGCTAACAACTAATTTACTACTAACTATTAACTAATTGAGTATGAATGAAAAACTACTAGAGAGTCTGTCTGAAGCTGTTCCAACCAGTGCCTCAAATTCTCCTGGTTCAGCTTTCCACTGCGAACTTGTCTCGTCGTAGAAGCTCAGAGCCTCCTTACCGATAGACAATGTCACGTCACGGCTTTCACCTGGCTGGAGATATACCTTCTGGAACGCTTTTAGTTCCTTAATCGGGCGATCAACACTAGCCTTCTTGTCACTGATGTAAAGCTGTACAGTTTCTGCACCAGCCTTATCACCTGTATTAGTAACTTTCACAGTAAACGATATCTGATCATCAGCCGTCAATTCCTTTTTATCTGCTTTCAGGCCTTCAATCTTGAAAGATGTGTAACTCAGTCCATGTCCGAAAGCAAATGTGGGTTTCACATTTTGCTTATCCGTCCAACGATAACCTACATAAATACCTTCCTTATATTCTTCATCAATAACTTTATGATCCTCACGCCAAGTGCCGGGATAAGTCTTCAATGCATGAGCACCACACTGGTCCAGGTTAGCATACCAAGTAAACGGAAGTTTTCCTGAAGGATTCACATCACCAGCCAGTACACTGGCAATAGCCTCACCTGACTCTGAGCCAATAAACCATCCCTGCAGCATGGCGGGAACCTTCTGCAGCCAAGGAAGCGCTGCACCATTTCCTGAGATATTCACATACACAAGACGTGGATTTACCTTTACAATAGCCTCGATGACCTCATTCTGGGCATAAGGCAAGTCATAACTCCGACGATCATGCCCTTCACAGTCCTGATAGTCGCTCTTATTCAAGCCACCGACGAATATCACAACATCGGCAGACTTGGCTTTCTCTACAGCCTCACTAATCAAATCCTCTTTCGAGCGATTATCATAAAGACTACGACCTACCGTCACTCCGTTATAGCTCTGTACGGTATCACCGACATAACCACGAGCGAAGTCAACTTCAGACTTATTAAAGCGAGCTTTGATACCATCAAGAGGAAGAATCTCTCGCTGTACCTTCAGCGAACTGGAGCCGCCTCCTACGGTCATCATTTTGATAGCATTCTCACCTACAACGAGGATGCGCTTCGTTTGTGCTGGGTCTATCGGCAGCAAAGGCTGTTTCTTCTTACCAGTCTTCACAATATCATTCTTGAGCAGGACAATACCTTCTTGGGCAATCTTCAAAGCAGCATCATAATGGCTTTCAGAGCAAAGGAAACCATAGGGCTTCTGACGGTTCATCGTAGTGCGATAGAACAAACGGAGCAGACGGCGTACCTTCTCATCGAGTTCCTTCGTGGAGAATTTGCCTTCTTTAATCAGACGTTTGTAGGCATCTGCCAGATAATAGGTGTCATAGGCATTAGTTGCTCCCATTGACAACCCATCAGTCCATGTTCCGAATTCCAGATCCAGACCATTCATGATAGCTTCTTCGGTGTTATGGCAGCCGCCCCAGTCTGAGATGACGACCCCATCGAACTGCCAATCCTGTTTCAGGATTTTATTCAGCAGCGTATTATTGTGACAATTGTGTTGGTTTTTATATAGATTGTAGGCGCCCATGATGCTCCAGGCCTTACCTTCCATGACTGCAGCCTTGAAAGCCGGCAGGTATATTTCATGTAAAGCACGGTCGGATATCACCACATTCACCTGATGACGGTATTCTTCATCATTATTCAGTGCATAATGTTTCACGCAGGCAGCTACACCTTTCGACTGCAGCCCCTGAACATAAGGCACCACCATGCGTGATGCCAACCAAGGATCCTCGCCCATATACTCAAAGTTACGTCCGCCTAATGGTGTACGATAGATGTTCACACCAGGGCCAAGCATAACACTCTTTGAACGATAAAGGGCCTCCTCGCCAAGGCTTTCGCCATAGAGACGTGCCAACTCGGGATTCCATGTGGCAGCCAGACAGGTAAGCGCTGGGAAAGCTACACAAGAGTCGTTGGTCTGTCCAGCCTGAACCCACTCATCCCATAGCACGTCAGGACGCACACCATGAGGACCATCATCAGTCCAAAGATCCGGGAATCCGAGGCGTTTTACACCTGGACTAGAGAATTTCGACTGAGCATGGATCACTGCTATCTTTTCGTCGAGTGTCATGCGCTTCAATGCATCTTCAATGCGCATTTCAACAGGCTTCGTTTCATCGAGATAAACGGGTAAAGTCTGTGCGCTTGAGCTGGCTGAAGCACTGAGCAGAAGTAATGATAATACAAAATTCTTCATTTTATTTCCAGTTTATTGTTAGAAGAGACTATTTCAGTCCCATTGTTTCAATATAGTCTGCTTGCGGCTGACAATTTTCAAACCTGCTATTCTTGACAAACTGCATCAGCAACTCACGGAAACGAGCCTGATTGGGACGAGCGTCACGCCATTCTTGATAAGTATTACGCGATGTTTCTGCATATTTCACCACGATACTATCCCAACCCTCAGGACGTGATATACCCATCATGCACGAGCTATCGACCTTCTTATATGGCCAGAACGTATAGCCGATATTAACTTCTTTCAGCACCTTGACAAAATCTCGCTGCCACTCTGCAGTATTATGTCCGAACTCACCCATATACATAGGGCGATTCATTGAATCACGGAAGTTAACATAATGGGCAATAGCCTCTTTGGTTGCATCTCCACCATATCGATGACAGGTGTACATCAGCTTGTCGTCAAAGCTGGCATCATCAAGCATCCAGAAGAAACTGTTCCAATGAGCGCCACCTAAAAGAATAATATGATTCTGGTCAACCTCACGGATGGATTTCACACAGCGCTTATAAAGAGGCTGGAGCATTTCGTAGAGAGAATCTTTATTCTCAAAATAATGCGCAATAGGCTCGTTCATCAACTCATAACCAAGAATGGTTGTCTCGTTCTTATATCGATCAGCTATCTCGCGCCAGATCTGACAGAACAACTGTTGTGAAGCCTCACTCTCATATATCCAGGGATAGCCGTAACTGTCATCGATATTATCACCCGTTTGTCCTCCTGGACAGTCGTGCATGTCGAGAATCAGATACAGATTGTTGGCCTTACACCAACTCAGCACAGAATCTATACGCTCATAGCCGTCCTTTGATCCCGTCTGCCCCATATAATCTTCATCAGTGAAGAGTTTGTAGTTAAAAGGCAGGCGAATAGTGTTGGCACCCTGCTGCGCAATAAAGTCGATATCCTTTCGTGTGATATAGTTATCCTTGAATTGCTGCCAGAACTCTGCGGTAAAGTCTGGTCCTACTGCCTCTTTGAAAAGCAGGTCAATCATCCAGGCCGAATTGGTACGACCAAATCCGAACATATAGCCCTCTGGGTTGAGCCAATTACCGAGGTTAGTACCCTTGATGAAGAGTTTCTCGCCATTGGGCTGAATGAGGTCATGGCCTTGGATGGTTACAAAGCCTGCTGACTGCTTCTCAACTTGAGTGCAAGCTGCCAGCAGGATCATGGCCAGGTATATGATTGATTTCTTCATAATCACCTATTACTTCGGATTTGCGTAGTATTTGTGTCCATTCTGAATATAAATTCCCCTGCCAGGACGGACTACACGTTGTCCTTGCAAGTTGTAGATATCGCCATCCATTTCTCTGGTAGAGACCGCAACAGGACGGATACCGCTGGTACTGCCCCCTGCGACTGTAACCACAGCATTCTTTGGGTCTGAACAATCTATGGTAAACACATATGTCTCACCATCTGTAATCGTTGCACCACTCTTAAGCTTAATATTTCCACTTTCCACATCATCCACCTTAAACACATCGCTCGTCATGGATATGTGGCAAGGGGAACCTTCTTTCAAATTGAACTCGTCGCTGCTGTCATTACCATAGCCAGGCTGATGGAAGAACTTGAAATTCACATCTGTCGAATTGAGTTGCTGTCCGACGGTGAGTGTCAGCTGATAAATTTTCTCACGTATTTGAGGTACTGGGAAGAACATCTCTGGTGTTGGACTCCAGTTGTTAATCGCTCCCCAATTACCTGCATAGGCCGATGAAGGTTTCCCTATACCATTGTTACCTATGACCCAAAGACAGCCTGTACCATCATCCTTATTATAAGTCACCCAATCGCCACTTTCGGTTAGAGGTGTCACTCTAAAATAATCAGCTCCGAAATAGGCTGTCACCTGATAACGGCCACTGACGGCAATAAATTTCAGGGAACCGTCAGTGTTGCGTGTAAAAAAATCGGGATCGAGATACCAGGAGCTCTTACCTGTCAGTCCGAGATCGCCCGTCACCGTATAATTCTTGCCTTGCACCAAATCTGTAATGGCACTGTAGGCATTGCCACCGATGCTCTCCAGTTTAGTGTCGCCAAGTTTAAGATTATCTTTCGGCTCACTATCCGGATCAGACTTCTGATAGACACGGACATAATCGATAAGCATCTCTACGGGAAGTGCACTCTCATCAACACCCTGGGCACCACCCCAGTCACCGCCCCATGCCAAGTTCAAGATGACATAGAAAGGGGCATCATAAGGCCAGTCATCACGACCTAAACCGCGATTCGCATACTCCAGTTGTTTCTTGCCATCGACATAGGTTGTAATCTTCTGCGCCGTCCACTCGATACCATAGACGTGATAACCATCCTCAGCACCCTCGCAAAGCATCTCATGGGTTACTTGAGTACCATTGGAATGGACATGGGCATTAGCATGAAGGCTAGATGACACATAGTTCGGATGGTATCCCACCTCTTCCATGATGTCAATCTCTCCATCAGCGGGCCATGACCTGAAATTGACGGGCATCATCCAAAAGGCTGGCCATGTGCCTTTGCCCTTCGGCAATTTGATACGTCCCTCGATATAGCCATAAGTCCAGCCTTGACGCACCTTGGCATAGACACGTCCAGAGTAGATCCTGCCATTTTCCTTCAAGCAACGAATGATGAGTGCATCATCCTTTACCTCTGTAACTAAGTTCCCGTCAGGAGTTGTGTGATTGACATAATACTGTAATTCGTTATTCACCCAACCCTTACTTTTCGTTTCATGAGTCCAGTCATTGCTATTGAGCGTAGTACCGCTTGCGAACTCGTCACTCCAATTCAACTCATAGCCCTCTGGCACATATCCCGATGGTTCATGAGTGGTGGCAAGCGAGTTATCCGCCTGTGCTGCTGCCAGCAATGAGGCCGAAAGGCATAGTGATATGATAAAAAACCTAATCATTTATAATCTCTAACGAAAAAGAGGGTGAGCACCGCATCTGGTGCCCACCCAGATATTTAATGAAATTACTCTTCTGCAAGATACATGTCAAGAATGGTCACATTTGTACCTGCTGGTGTACCTCCGAAGTCAAGACAGAGACGGAACTTACCGTCGAATCCTTCACGAGAGGTCAGCACGATAGCTGTTGGCACATTAGCAGCCACTGCATGACGGTCGGCAGAGAGGAATGAGTTGTCATCAGCGTCATTCTGTGGCTTCACTGTGAGACCAGGAATGTTGTTGTCGGCAATCACTACTATAGAGAAGTTATACTTCTTGCCAGCGCTCAGTTTCACGTTATCGAACGGGATGTGTACCTGTCCCTGCCACTGATCACCACCAATACCGTTAGGTATGGTCAGAGAGAACTCTGAAGTTGAGTCACCCTCGTGCTCAGGATCAGCAATCTGACCCCAACCACCATCAGCAAACCAGAAACGGAAATCGGCACCGAAAGGCTGATCCTTCAGGATATTCTTGCTAGATTCGTAGTCGAAGGGAGCCACGTTGGCATCATTATGCTCGCTCAGGAATACATTCATGATGGTGAACTCTGTTCCAACAGGAGCAGCTGCGAAGTCGAGGGCAAGTTTGAACTGACCATCAAAGCCCTGTACATTACTTAGAGCAACAACATTCAGACCTTCATGGAGAGGATACTGATCTGCTGTGAAGAATGTATTATCGTCACCTTCCTTCTGAGGCTTAACAGTTGCCTTAATGTTGCCAGCACCTGACATAATAACAACCGAGAAGTCATAATTCTTACTAGCACTCAGTGTCGGACCGTTGTGTTCAATGTGAACCTGAGCCTGCCACTGGTCGCTACCTGTATTTGCAGGAATTGTGAAATTCAAACCGCTATGGATGTCACCATCAAATCCGGGATCAAGACCACCAGACCAGTCTGAAGGTGAGAACCAATAATTATTGTCGGGTTGCCACTCAGCCAGCAGGTTCGTACCTGCGGTGAAGCCCATCCAACCATCTGGCTCGTCAGAAGCACTGGGATCTTTCCAGTTCTCAGCAATGGTATAGTTGGTAGAAATCATTTGCTGATCACAAGCAGAGAACGCATATAACTGAGCGGTATAGTCGCCCTTCTTCTTCACGACCTGAGTGACAGAACCACCAGCAGCGGTCTCAATGAGTGACTTGCCATCAAGACTGATGTAGTAGCGAACACCACTCTGAGCCTGTGAACCATTTGTGACAGTTACCACATTTGCCTGGCCAGACTCGTCGGCTGTGACATTTGCACTGATAGAAAGTGCTGAGGCGTTAACGGGAGAACCGCCTAAGCTGTGGCTATCGCTGTCCTGGGGGCTACAAGAAGTAAACCCGAAAGCGAACAAGCCGGCAGCAATAACACTATATAATACCTTTTTCATATTATTCTTGTTTTTTATCTGTTAATTGGATTAATAGCCAGGATTCTGCTTCAGTTCGAACTCAGTACCCTTAGTGGCATCGATTTCAGCCTGTGGGATAGCTACATATTTGTTAGTCTCCTTCCAGTCACGAGAGGTATTCAGACCAGGTACATTGTCAACATGAAGAACGTTTGTGATTCCCCAGCGTACAACGTCATAGTAACGGTGACCCTCACCAACAAACTCGAGATGATTCTCCTTCTGGATGTTCTCCAATGTCAGAGGTACACGATGGTTCTGGTTGCCGAAAGCACGATCACGAACCTTATTCAAACAATCTACACCACTTACACCATCCACATCACCAGTGGTAAGTGTCAATTCTGCATAAGCCAGCAGAGTCTCGGCATAGCGGAAGATACGGAGGTTGTTACTCCAGTTCAGGTCGCCAGTACCAGTGGGCTTGTGATAACCAGTGCGAGCGCAGTACTTACCCAGCCAGAAACCAGTATCCTGGAAACGCAGCGTATAATTGGCACCCCAGACTGTAGTATTTTTATCACCAACGTTACCACCCGTACCGTCGCCACGAAGATCACGGACAGAAGCATCACGACGCTGGTCACCAGCCTCAAACATATTGAACGTCTCAGGACGAACGGGACCAAAGCCCCAACCACCTTCGAATCCAGAGTCACCACCCAAGCCGTTAGGAGAGATGTATGAAGGCAAGTTTGTACCACCGCTATTCCATGAAGTACCCCAGTCCTTAGAACCTGGCACAAGGTTAGCCTCAAAGATTGACTCAGAGCCAAATTCACCAGACTGCAACCACATGCCTGCATAATCATTAACGAGCTGGAACTTACCACTCTTAATAATTGCAGCCAGTCCCTTGGCAGCCTCCTGATACTTGGCCTGGTCCTTCTGATACATCACAACACGAGCTTTCAGCATATAAGCTGCAGCCAAACTGGCACGACCATTGTTTGTACCGTCGTTGGTATTCATCTCAGCATCGGTGAAGTTCTCGATAGAACCGTCCACATCCTTAATAATCTGAGCATAAACCTCATCGGGAGTCAACTGACGGCATACATAGGGAGGTGCAAAGAGGTCCTCCTGGAATGGGATAGCACCGAAGCTACGCCAAAGCATATAGAGATAATAGGCACGCAGGAAGAGACCTTCAGCCTTGTATTTCTTAATAAGAGCCACCTCTGCAGGGTTGTCGGTAGTAGCTGTAGCCACCAGACCGAGGGCACTATTGACACGAGTAATACCAGAAGTGTAGATATTCCATGTACCGCTGAGGGTGAGGTTACCACTGGTATTAAACATTGACACAGCAAGGTTCATACCGTTCATACCATCGTTGGCATCACCACCGCCCTTCCAGATATCATCCGACTGAATGTCGCCGATGTAGGCAGATGACTCATAAGAACCATTAGCATAAGAGTCAAAACCAAGGATCTGGTACGAGGCTGCCAGACCAGAGTTGATGTTCAGAGGATCACCGGCAGCTCCGGCAGCACCCTTTGTAGTCGGCTCCGGCTCCAGGAAATCATCACTGCAAGAAGTGAGCACCATGCCAGATGACAAGACCGCTACTGCAATATATAATTTAAGATCTTTCATTGTCGTATATATTTATGTGATTAGAATGTAACGTTAGCACCGATAGTAATTGTACGTGCCTGCGGGTAGATACCCTTATCGACACCCAGTGTAGTGTAGCCGCCAGATGCAAGCTCTGGATCGAAGCCCTCATAACCGGTGAAAGTGAAGAGGTTCTCAGCACCAACATAGACGCGCAGGCGCTGGATGGATGCAAGGCGTGTCAGCTTTGCTGGGAGTGTATAGCCAATCTGAGCATTCTTCAGACGGAGGTAAGAACCATTATGAATATAGATGTCAGACGACTTCCAGTTACCATTCGGGTTAGCTGATGTCATGCGGGGAATCTTATTAGAGGTACCCTCACCGTGCCAGCGATCCATAATCCAAGAAGGACGGTTCATGGCGGGCACATCACCACGCTGTGCAAAGTCAAACACATCGTTGCCAATTGTTCCCTGCCAAGCCATACTCAGGTCGAAGCCCTTCCATTCAGCACCAAGAGAGAAACCGAAGGTCCAATCGGGCATACCCTTACCGATCTTTGTACGGTCTTCGTCAGTAATTCTGCCGTCACCATTAAAGTCAACGAAACGAACGTCACCAGGCTTTGCAGAGGGCTGCATCTTCTCGCCCTGAGCATTTACGTAGCTATCCACTTCCTGCTGATTCTGGAAAAGGCCATTAGTCTTGTAACCGTAGAAGTAAGGCCAAACCTCACCATTCTTAGCGTGAACATAGTCACCCACACCTGAGGCACCAGCACTCTCGTAGTTCTGCTCACCAGAAGCATTACCAAGTTCAACCAGCTTATTCTTTGCATATGAAGCATTGGCATTGAACCAGTAAGAGAAGTCCTTAATGTTGTCCTTCCATCCGATTTCGAACTCAAGACCCCAGTTCTCCATGGTACCGAGATTTCCATAAGGCTTAGACTGTCCGATATAAGTCGGCACGTTCAATTCGAAGAGCATGTCTGTGGTCTTCTTAAAATAGTAGTCGAAGCCAAAGCTCAGACGGCTGTTCAAGAAGCGCATATCAATACCGAAGTCGGTCTGTGTAGAAGTTTCCCACTTAATATCGGGATTAGCTGCGCGTGCAGGAGATGTACCATAGACCATCGTACCAGCCTCAACACCAGGTTGAGTAGGATCAGGATTTACAACATAGCTACCACCGAAATAGTAGTTCTGACCACCATTCATCAGAGCGCGGTATGTAAAGTCGGGGATAGACTCATTACCGTTCTGACCCCAAGAGAAGCGTACCTTCAGTACATCCCACCAGCTGGGCTTAACTTTCTCAAGATAGGGCTCGTTCCATACGTTCCAACCGAGTGAGAATGAAGGGAAGGTACCCCACTTGTGATTCGGTCCGAAATGCGAGCTACCGTCACGACGCATTGTGAACTGCAGCATGTAACGCTCAGCATAGTTATAATCGATACGTCCGAAATAAGAAGCCAATGAAGTGTGTGTCACGCCACCGTTACCACCCCATACAGAAGACTCTGTCTCTGGAGCGATAGCTGAGTCGATATGTGCGTGAATAGGATTATGGTCGAAAAGCTGAGAGTCGTTACCACCAAGATTGCGAGACTCATAACGAGAAGCAGACTGTCCGAGTACAATATTCAGATTATGTACGTCAGCGAAGGTCTTGCTATAAGTGAAATAGTTCTCTGATTGCCAACGAAGACCGCGGTTCATCTGACTGGTTACATAGCTCTGATCAGTGTGAGTCATTGTACCAAGGTAGTCCTCGTAACCATAGCCGTCGTAACCCCAGAAAGCGAGGTCGATACCGAAACTGGTACGGAACTTCAGCCCTGGCAGGATGTCGAGCTCTGCATAGAATGAACCAACGAGCTTATCAGAATTGTTCTTGCCTGCACTTGGACGATTCAACTGAGCCAGCGGGTTTGTCAACTCCTGGAATCCCGAGGGAGGCAGTGAGAACACGCGTCCATCCTTGGTCACGGCATTCGGATGCTCTGCCAGAATCTGGGCAGCTTCTGCCTCAGTAGCATAGGGAGCAACCAGCGGAGAGAATGTGATAGCACTACCCAGCACTGAACCATACTCAGAGTTGGTCTCAATACCTGTAGAGGTATCGCGGGTGTAACCGAGATTCACACCAACCTTCAACTGGTTCAGGAAATTGCGGCTCTTCTCCTCAAAAACAGTATAGACAGAGTTACTACGTGCGGTAAGACGCTCATAGTTTGAACGACCATAATTGCCACCGACGATACCTTCCTGCTTAAAGTAACCAACAGAAAGGAAATATGTCATCTTGTCGTTACCACCGTTAATGCTTAACTGATGCTGCTGCACAGGGGCATCATAGTTAAAGGTCTCATCCTGCCAATCTGTATCCGGACCTTTATAATTATTAATGTAATCAGCCGAATAACGCGGTACATTTCCGTCGTTTACCTGAGCCTCGTTCATGATAGTCATGTACTCCTTGGCATTCAGTACAGCCTTCTTCTTCCAAGGGTTCTGCCAACCAAAGCTAAAGTCATAGCTAACGTTTGTCTTACCAGCCTTACCAGATTTGGTAGTAACCAGTACAACACCGTTGGCAGCACGCGAACCGTAGATTGCTGCTGAAGCAGCATCCTTCAGGATTTCCACAGACTCAATATCTGTTGGGTTCAGATAGTTGATACCACCGCCAACAGGCATGCCATCGACAATGTATAGAGGCTCAGAACTGTTCACAGAACCAATACCACGAATGCGCACCTTAGAATCAGAGTTTGGCTGACCAGATGACTGGGTGATCTGTACACCACTCACTTTACCCTTGAGAGCATCCTCGATACGAGAGGGCTTCATCAGGTTCAGGTCATCACCATTCACCTTTGAGATGGCTGCAGTCACAACGCTCTTCTTCTGGACGCCATAACCGACAACCACCACATCCTGGAGTGTCTGAGCGTCTTCCTTCAGTGTGATTGTCATGTTGTTACTGGCTTTCACCTCCTCAGTGGTGTAGCCGATGTAACTAATAATAATAGGTGTCCCCGCATCTACCTTTAAAGTAAACTGGCCATCAATGTTTGTGATGGTACCATTTTGGGGATTAGCTTTTTCGACAACGGATGCACCGATCACGGGATCACCGTTTACGTCGACCACAGTACCCAAGATACCCTGGGCAAAAGATGTCAAGGACACGAACAGCGCCAAGAGCATCAATAAAAACCTGCTTTGTTTCATACGTTTTTGATTATTGTTAATAATATAAAGTTAGAATTGACCTTTGTTAGGTTTTCGCTGCAAAATTATGCAAAAAACAAACACAAATCCAACCCATAAGAACCAAAAGTGGACTTTTTGGCTCTCATCAAAAACGTAATCAACTGATTTATAAGTATATAAAAAACCGCGCCCACTCCGAAAAAGTGGACGCGATATAGAGGTGTAAAAACTACAATTTTCGCTTATTTCTGGGGCAAATCAATCATTTTCCAGATTCCAGCAGCACAAGCACCACCTACCAGCGGACCTACAATGAAGATCCAGAGGTTTGCCAATGCAGTACCACCTTGGAAGACTGCAGGAGCAATTGAACGAGCAGGGTTAACCGATGTTCCCGTATAGCGGATACAAACCAGATGAACCAGAACGAGGCTCAAACCGATAGCCAAGCCTGCGAAGTTGTTGGTGGCACCGTTGGTCTTTGCTGTAGCACCGAGTACCACAAGCACAAATACACAAGTAAAGATAATCTCAGCGAGAAGTCCACCAAGCACCGATACGTTAGCCTGTAGATCGTTAGCACCAGTTCCCTCCAATCCGGGCACGTTCTCTGTCAGGATATACAACAGGATACTACCGATAAAAGCACCAATCACCTGGAAGAGCATGTACATTCCACAATCCTTAGCATTCATGCGTCCACTCAGGAAGCATCCCAAAGTAATGGCTGGATTAATATGGCAACCGCTGATACCTCCGATAGTATAGGCCATAGCAACCACAGCCAGTCCAAAGGCAAAAGCCGTGCCAACAACGGCCGGGATGTTGTTTACAGGATCACAACCAAGACTAACGGCTACACCGCAGCCCATCAGTACGAGTACCATAGTACCCACCATTTCTGCTAAATACTTTTTCATAATTGATTAATTTATAATGTTATTGTTAAGGGTTTATTTTTCTTCATATCTGAAATAGCCGAAACTGGCTCCGGCTCCACCTTCGGCATACATGCCTACCATGACACCAGTAAAGCCACCAACCACTTCTGTGCTCACCATCTGGCAATTGTGCTCTGCCAAGCTCGTGAATGCGCCATCAACTGTAGCGTACTCAAAACGATACATGTCGCCATCGCTGGTAATACGCAGTTTCACCTTTCCGGTCACCACATCACCAGCCACAGCTTTTGCAAGACTCTTTGCTTGGAACTTCATAATAACAGCTACCTTACCAGAAAGATCCTTTGCCAATGCCAGATCGTAATGGCCGTCATTAATTTGATAAACCGTCAACCCGGCTTCACAGCCGGTACCTAACGTAGCAGCATCCACTTCGGTCTCTACAAGCACTTTGTCGCTCTCTTGCCGTCTGCCGATAAATGTAGGACGATTATTATCGGTCAACGTACCATGTGGAATCAAGACCAAGCGACCGTCTTTCTTTTGATAGTTCTGCGCAATAGGGTTCTGGATATATACCCACTCTGGCCCAAATGGAGATTTAAAATCATAATATGTCTGCTTCGCCTGCATAGGTATTAGAGGTAATGTCTTCGCCTGCATCAGTGTGTCGATAGGTTCACCATTATTCACCACAGGCCACTCGCCAGCCTTCCACTCCACTGGAGCCAAATAAGTCTCACGTCCTAAATGATGATAGGCGCCACCAAAGTTACGATAAGCCAGGAATACCAGCCACCACGAACCATCGGGCGCTTCTACAAAGTCTCCGTGACCCGTACCCTGAATCTGCATTGTCTGCCCTTTCATGTTACAATTTGTCAGAATCGGGTTTGCAGGATTGGCCTCATAGGGACCTTCAATGCTCCGGCTACGAGCTATTGTCAGTTTGTGAGCCATCTCCGTTCCACCTTCCGAAATCAGCAAATAATACCATCCATCCTTTTTATAAATATGTGGACCCTCAGGATAGCGTCCACCAGTGCCTTGCCATAGCGGTTTACTTTTTGTCAACTGCTTACCTGTCTTAGGGTCTATCTCACAAAGCATGATGGTATTGTCAGGGTTACTGACCATATAGCATTTCCCGTTCTCAAACCAAAGCGAGGGGTCTATCCCCTGCTGTTCCAGCCACAATGGTTCACTCCAAGGTCCCTTTGGATCTCTTGACGTCACCATAAAGTTCCCTCCATTACCCACATTCGTTGTTATCATGTAGTAAGTACCCTCATGATAACGAATGG
Organism: uncultured Prevotella sp.; assembly: GCA_900315035.1. Lineage (GTDB taxonomy): Bacteria > Bacteroidota > Bacteroidia > Bacteroidales > Bacteroidaceae > Prevotella. The sequence goes on along the minus strand of OMXO01000005.1, from coordinate 27,016 downwards.
TAGGCGCATAGATGCCCAACCACGAAGTTGCGCCTTTTAGGGGTAACTGACTCTCACGGTCGAGTACGTTGCCTATCAGTTCCCAATTCACCAGATCTTTCGAATGATAGATGGGTACACCAGGGAAATACAGGAAAGAGGAGTTTACCAAATAAAAGTCCTCTCCTACCCTGCAAATGCTCGGATCCGGATGATAGCCAGCAATCACAGGGTTCCGGTACTGAGCCCACAACGTCGTTTCAAACAACATGACAACGATGAAAAACAACAGTTTCTTCATTTTAGGCATATATTTGGTGGCAAAGTTAGATAAAAAATATTTGACCTCCAAATAATTTGCACATTTTTTCAACAAAAAGAGGTCGTTGTTCATATTCAGAAAAGATTTTATTGGGGTATTGTTCGCTCGTATGGAAAAATATGCGTATCTTTGCATCAAAAAGCGAGGAGTATGCAGAAAAAAGATACTTTAGGAGAACTTATCAGGTTCGCTATCGTAGGCACTACATCGGCAGGCATTCACTATGCCATCTATTGGATACTGCAACATTGGATCAATGTGAACGTAGCCTATACAATCGGTTACGTGCTGAGCTTTCTGGTAAACTATTACCTGACAGCCCACTTCACTTTCAAGGAAAAGACTTCGACAAAAAACGGCATTGGCTTCGGAGGTGCCCACCTTGTGAATTATTTCCTTCATATCGTACTCTTCAATTTCTTCCTCTGGATAGGCCTCAGCCGTGAACTGGCACCTCTCGCAGTTCTTGCAATTGCCGTTCCCACAAACTTTGTCATGGTACGTTTCGTGTTTAAACATTTCAAGAAATCATGAGCGACCTCATTACCATTGGTTTCGATGCCAAGCGAATTGTTAGGAACAGCACCGGACTTGGCAGTTACGGCAGGACTCTTGTGAACGATCTGGCAGACTTGGATTTGAGACTCAGATTGTATGCACCAGACAAAGGACGAGACGATTTGAGAACGCAGATTAAGGAAACAAAGAATATAAGTTTTTGCTACCCTGCTCCATCAAAGTTGCCCTTCAATAAGGCATTATGGCGATCAAGAGGAATCATTAAAGACTTGAAACGCGACGGCATTCAGGTGTTTCACGGACTCTCGGGCGAGCTTCCCATTGGCATCAGTCAGAGTGGTATGAAGAGTGTAGTGACCATTCACGACCTGATTTTCCTTCGCCATCCCGAATTCTACCATTGGATTGACACCAAGATATACGGTTGGAAGTTCCGCCAAACAATTCGCGAGGCAGACCATATTATTGCCATCAGTGAGTGTACCAAACGCGACATCATAGAATTAGGAGGCATTGACGAGCGAAAGATCAGCGTAATATACCAAAGTTGTGCACCTCGTTTCAACGTTCAACCCTCAAAAAGCCTAGAGCGATATATCTTGACTGTTGGCTCTATTGAGGCCAGAAAAAATATTTTACTGGCTGTAAAGGCACTGCCTTACTTGTCAGACAACATTAAATTAGTGATTGTTGGCAGGCACACGCCTTATACAGAATTAGTAAAAGACTATGCGAAGAAAAACAAGTTAGAAGGACGAATCAAGATTATGCACAACGTGAAAGATGAAGAGCTGCCCCAACTCTATGCCGGAGCAGAGGCATTTGTCTATCCTTCACGCTATGAAGGCTTCGGTATTCCCATCATCGAAGCCATCAGTTGTGGACTTCCTGTAGTTGCCTGCAAAGGATCATGTTTGGAAGAAGCAGGCGGCCCCGACTGCCTGTATGTAGATCCTGACGACGTAGAAGGTATGGCAGCAGCCCTTAGGCAAGTCTTGAAAGGAACTGAAGGTCGCGAAGAACGCATCAGACGTAGCCGTGATTATATCCGCCGTTTTGAGGGACTCGATATTGCCAAACAGGTAGCAGAAATCTATAGCCGTTTGCTATAGACTTCAGAATTTCCACCTTAATTGAACATCAATGTCTGTTCGGCCATCCGTAGCACCGACCTTGGCGGTAAGCGTGAGTTGTCTGATATTCGCTCTGACCATAAGCGACCACCGGAGTCCCTCGCCATAGAACTGAGAAAAGGCGTAAGTATATAGCGGACTCTGTTCGTAGAGATAGACACGACTGGTGTAACTATCTGTATGGTAATAGCCAATGCCTGCATGAAGACGAAGCCATTGATAGGTATAAGAGATACGCTGGCTTAGCATCATTCCCCACTCAGCAGAACCAGAAGTAATACAACACCCATCGAACTGTGTCTGACTGCTGAAACCAGAAGCATGATTATACTCTGCAAGAAAGCGAGTACGATGTGTGGTTTGCGTGATGAGAGTTGTCTTCGTGGTGTCATCTTTCTGTTGTCGACGTAAGCGGTAACGACCCGAGATGGTCCATTGGCGATGCAGAAAGGTACCCTGTAGCAGATGATCCCATGCATATGATGATTGCGACACTTGATAACGGGCCCAACCGAAATAGGCAAAGTCGGTGTAAGCAGACAAATTGAATTTAGGTGAAGGCTGCCACGAAAGTCCCACGAAACAACCACTTTCGTTCTGCACTCGACCACCATCACTAAAGCTCTGCGCATCGAGAGAACTATAGCTATAGGCATAGAAACGCTGGAGAGCCATAAGACTAATCGCATCACCAAGTCGCCAACTAGCCGTGTTGATAGTTGCAAGGTGTCCTGACTGATCAATAGCAGTCTCGCCAATTAGCGATATACGGCGAGAAGTATAGCCATAGTCGACACTGGTATTGAAGAAGTCAAAGCCCCGTGGATAATGGGCACGATAAAGAGCCGACGTATTGGGTCTCAACCCCCTATTGAGATGGGTGTATAGTGTATTCATGCCAACATGGAATCCCTGATAACGGTAATTCAGACTGCCTCCTGTCTTGAACGTAAGGAGATTGTGTTTCTTTTCCAATTCCTTTTCCGTACGATGATAGCCTGTGTTTAAGATAGTGGCAACAGTAGAGTCTTTATTTAGCGTGGCATCCACTTTGCGAGCAGAGACAAAGGCTGTTAATTTCAACCCCTTTCCTAAGTCCACGGTGGCTGCCAAGCCCTGCAGATAGTTGTCTGAGCGCGATGAATGAGCACGAATACCTGTAACAGAGCGCCCCAAATTCTGCAATGTAGCCATCTTGCCTAACGAGAAGTCGCTATTCATCACCAGGCCCATGCCCATCGAAACGCGATAATGACCAAGACAGAGGGCTTCAAAACGACCTATATGACGCAATTGCAGATAAAATGAATAATGATCGTAACCCCATTGGTTGCGATTAGAAAGGAACGGCTCACCAGCATCCTGAGCACCTACAAGACCAGCCTTCACCTTATCGCCTGAGGTAAACTGATATCGAAGCCAATGCCGGTAAGGATACCCCACCCAACTGTCTTCATCATCGTGGGTATAAAACGGAATGCGCGCTGTCGCTATCAGTTCATGATGCCCTTGACGAATGATGGAAGCAAGACTGGGGGTATTCTCCGCGGGTGCATCACCGACAAATACGAAACAGCTTAACAACCGGCGCCTGGCATAGTCAAGCGAGCGGATCATCTGCAGTTCACCCATTGACTTAAGAGGTCCATAGCGATAGCGGTAAGCCATCAATTCCTCAATTTGCTGAGGCGTCAGGAACGGAAGTGTTTCCAGTTGCTCCCGAGTAATGGTGTTAAGGTTTAGGGGATGCTGCGATAACTCACTGAGCAGGTCGTAAACCGATTCTTGTGACAACTCTGTATCGTCGAGAGTCATCACCTCCTTAACATACTCTTGCCACGGATTGTCTGTCTGAGCACAAACACCCAAAGACATCAGGCACATCACAAACGCAATTTGTGCTTTCATAATGCTATGTTTTTAAGTTTAACGACGCAAAGATAATAGAAAAAAGTCAAAGATGCACCTTTTTTATGAAATAAATGCAAAATAAGTTGATTTTTCATCGGTGATTCAGAAAAACTACGTACTTTTGCAGCTGATATGCGACAGATATTAACCGTTATCCTCTTCTTCGCACTGAGTCTTCAAGCCCAGTCACAAGAACAGCAACTGACAGCCGAGCAGGTGCTGGCAGAGATGGATTCCCCGACCTTCGTACCGACGGTGAAGGTAGGCAAGGTTCTCCATGAGGGTGATAGCATCCAGTACATGGAGATGAATAATGTTTATGTGTATCCGCAACTGACTTTCAAGAACAAGAAGCAAGCACAGTCATATATGCGACTGGTGACCAACGTGAAGAAGGTGCTGCCCATCGCCAAAGAGGCCCGGCAGATGCTGATTGAAACGACAGAACTGTTGGAGATACTGCCTGACGAGAAAGCCAAGGAGGAACATATCAAGCGTGTTGAAGATGATATCTTCCGTACTTATAAGCCTAAGATGAAAAAACTGACTTATTCTCAGGGCAAGCTACTCATCAAACTGATTGACAGGGAATGTCATTCGTCATCCTATGAAATGATTAAAGCTTTTATGGGTCCTATACGTGCCGGTTTCTGGCAAGTCTTCGCCTGGGGCTTCGGCGCCAGCCTGAAGAAGGAATACGACCCAGAAGGTAAGGACCGTCTGACAGAGCGTGTCGTCCGTATGGTTGAAGCCGGACAGATATAAAGTTACAAGCCAGCAAATATTTATTCCCACACTGGGAATGAAATATTCCCAGCCTGGGACCAAAACGTTCCCACGCTGGGAATAAATTTATCGCCTCAAGGGGATATCGAGTTACTTCTCGGAAAAAAGTACCTGAATGACGGTCTGTCCAACTGCTTGCAGCGTATTACGATCAATATGCTCCATATCATCGCTGACAGTATGCCACGTCGGTCCGAAACTACTCTGCTGGCAATCGGGATAATAAGGGATAATGTCAATGCACGGAATCTTAGCCACTGTATTCACAGGGATATGATCATCGGTAATATTACCACCCGTCTGGGCAGGAAACATACTACCGAATCCCACGACTTGAGCCGCAAGCCAAACTTTTTCAACAACATTGGCCGCATACTGCAAAGACATACCTTCTTTATAGAACTGCGCTCCCTGACCTCCTACCATATCGAGCAGAATACCAAAGCGGTATTTCCTGGCTTGCTGTTTTGGACAATTGGCAGCCCAGTATTGAGCACCTAACGCCCAGGAGTCCCCTGTATCGGTAGCGTCACTCCACTGAGGCACGCCCCAGTCTTCTGCATCAAAGCAAACGAAATCGACGCCGAGTTTCAAGGTGTCGGATGAGAGCAAGCGGGCAATTTCAAGCATGACAGCTACACCACTGGCACCATCGTTAGCTGCCAGCACAGGAGTCTTATGATTATTCTCATCAGGGTCATTATCAGCCCAAGGACGGCTGTCCCAATGGGCACAAAGCAACAATCGGTCGTCTTGTTCCGGCAGATAACTGGCTATGATATTGGTGCTCTTCAAGGGCGTTCCGTCATAGCCTTTTAAAGTAGCCTGCTGGGTGGTAACAGCCATGCCGTATTGAGCAAACTTCGAGATAATCCACTGAGCACACTGCTCGTGAGCCTCACTATTCATTGTACGGGGACCGAAATCGCACTGCTGCTGGCAGAACTGATAAGCACTGTCAGCCATAAAAGCAGGTCCCAAGGGCTGCATGGTCATCGTCTCACTAGATGTCTGTTTACGGAGTCCGCACGATACGAAAGTGACTGCAATACATGTCGCGCAGGCTATTTTTACTATCAAGTTCATATTATTGCTTTTTGTCTTGTGCTATTGCCATCACCCGCATAAAGTTGCCACCCCAGATTTTCTGGATATCCTGTTCACTATAACGGCGAGCCAAGAGCTGACGGGTGAAATTAATGAGTTCTGAAGAATCGGCCAGACCAGGCACTCCACCATCACCGTCAAAATCGGTACCGAGGCCTACGTGGTCGATGCCCATCACTTGGATAGCGTGTTCAAGATGAGCTATCACGTCGAGAATAGTGGCCATACCGTCCGTACGAAGGAAACCATTGTAGATAGTAGTCTGTGCCACACCACCCTTAGCAGCCAGTGCCCGCATCTGGTCGTCGGTCAAGTTTCGTGGATGGTCACAAAGCGCACGGCTACTACTATGACTGCACACAATAGGCTGGGTGCTAATGTCAAGGGCATCGTAGAAACTTTTCTCGCCAGCATGACTCATATCCACGAGAATGCCCAAGCGGTTCATCTCACGGATGACCTGTTCGCCAAAAGCACTAACACCACCTTGGGTATTCACGCTTCTTGAGGCGGAGTCACAGATATCGTTGTCACCATTGTGACAGAGGGTCATATAGACGATACCACGATCGGCAAAGTGCTGGAGGTTCTCCAACTTTCCCTCAATAGCCAGTCCGTTCTCTATACCAAGCATAATACTCTTTAGGCCACGATGCTTGTTGATCCAAAGATCGTTGGTCGTACGGGCAATACTGATATACTGACGATTCTGATCAACAATCTCCTCGATTTTATTGAAGATGAGGTCAGCATAGTCTCTAGGACCTTTCACATCAAAAGCCACCTTCGAAGTAAAACTCTCGTCGGCCTTTGGTTGCGGTAAATATGCCACCATAATAGTAGCATCCTGACGACCTTCGGTCATCTTCTGCAAATCAACAAGAATCTTGGAGTCACGTTGGTCGAAATGAATACCTTGTGGGAAAAACATCGGTGTATCACAATGCGTATCGAGTGTAAGAACACGATCATGCAACAGGTGAGCCTGACGATAAGACTGGGCCTCACGTACAAGCCATTGGAAGAGTGGTAATCCGTCCTCAAGACATTCTGGATGCCATTGTACACCCAGCATCGACTTATATTCCGTGCTCTCCATGGCTTCAACGATACCATCGGCGGCACGCGCCACAATACGGAACTTGGAACCCGACTCTTCGACAGCCTGATGATGGAAAGAGTTAACCGCCAACTGTTCTTTCTGATATATCTGATGCAAGATAGAATTGCGCTCAAGCGTCACACGATGAGTGGGTTCAGAGCGGTCGGCATCTTGCGAATGTTTCATGCCTGCGATATCACTAATATCTTGTCTTACCTTACCACCAAAGGCCAAAGCCATCGTCTGTATTCCACGGCAAATACCCAAAATAGGCATCTGACGGTTATAAGCCAAACGGGTTATCAGCAGCTCAGGCAGATCGCGCTCGGCATTAATCCCACCGAGTTTGGGTGAAGGATCCTCACCAGCCCACAAAGGGTTATGGTCAGCACCTCCGCTGAGCAACAAGCCATCGATACGCGATAGTGTATTGATAATGGTATCTTTATCAGCAATAGGTGGGATGATAAGAGGCACACCTCCAGCAGCAACCACAGACTTATAATAGCCTTGGCCTAATTTGCTCGTTAGGTCATCGTAGTTTCCTGTGATGCCTATTACCGGCTGGCGACTGGCCTCCGGATAGCAGGCATAGATCTCATCAAGATGTGCCTGCAGATCAAATGGGTGTTTCATCGTTTGTCGTCTTCGTCAATGGTAATGGGTATCTCACGCTTCAAGCTCTGTTCCAATGAGATAAGCGTCTCTGTGGCTGTCACACCAGGAATACCCTGCAAACGACCATTGAGCAAATCCATCAGCTGCTCGTTGTCTTTGGCATAGAGTTTTACGAGCATCGTGTAAGGACCTGTCGTAAAATGACACTCAACCACTTCCGGGATATGTTTAAGCCGTTCCACGACCTCCTTGTACATCGAACCTTTCTCCAGAGTGATGCCTACATAAGTACAGGTAGAGTACCCCAGGCTCTTGGGATTCACATCAAATCCGCTGCCTGTGATGACATCGGCATCAATCAGATGTTGCACACGCTGATGGATAGCTGCACGTGACACATTACACTCTGCTGCCACATCCTTAAAAGGGATACGGGCGTTCTTAGACAAAATGCTCAGAATCTTCTTGTCCAAAAGATCAATTTTTTCCATTGCTTATCGATTAAGTTACATATTGTCAGCAAAAGTAACGATTTTAATTGAATAATGCAACTTTTTATGGAAAAAATTCAAAAAAAGTGTGCCACTTTCGTGACACACTCGGTTATTTCTTTGACTTTTTAGCCTTTTTAGGTGATTTTACGGGTTCTGCTGGCGTTTCAGGCTCTGGTCTGTCGATGCCTACCAATTCCACATCAAATATCAATGTGCTGTATGGTTTGATATCTCCAGCTTCACGTTCACCATAAGCCAACTCATAAGGGATAAACAAGCGCCACTTCGAGCCAACAGGCATCATGGTAAGAGCCTCTGTCCAACCTTTTATAACTTGAGTAGGCTTAAACTCTGAAGGTTTGTCACCATGTTTAGAGGAGGCATCGAACACGGTTCCGTCGATAAGACGTCCTTCATAGTTCACTTGTACGGTCTCGTCTGCCTGTGGCACTTCTCCATGACCTTCCACAAGTACCTTGTACTGTAAACCACTTGGCAGGGTTATCACACTGTCGTTTTTGGCATTCTCAGCAAGGAACTTCTTACCAGCATCACGGTTTGGACCATAGAGTTTCTCTTCCTTAGCAGCTTTATCGACGCGCTGTTTCTCCCTGAAATAGGAATCGGCAGCATCAATCTTAAACACAGAAGTATCATTCAAAAGCGCATCACAAAATCCTTTGTACAAAAGGCTCGGCACAATAGAATCTGGCGAATCCTTGAATTCACCGCTAAGGCCAGGGACCATACGGTCTTTCACTTGACGCGCAATGTCGGTACCAATCATATAGGCATGCTGCTTAGGATCGTCGGCTGACTTCACAGCCTCACGGAAGCCACGCACAAAATCAGCCATCAGCGCCGTATCTACCTTCTGCTGAAGCAGGAAAGGGATTAGGCCGTTGGTCAGACTCATACCAGCCGCATAACTCACAGAGTCGGAACCATTGTTCAGACGGAGTGCCTCAGCAGGGAACACTACGACCTTATTTTTCTTCTTTACGGCCTCTATGGGGCAAAAAGAAGCACTCGCCAATAGGGCGAGTGCTAAAAATATCACTTTCTTCATTACTTTCTCTTGGCGTTAACTTCCAGAAGCTCAATCTTGAAGATCAGTGCAGAGAACGGCTTAATCTGCCCCTGCTCACGCTCACCATAGGCCAGCTGCTGAGGAATGTAAACCTCCCAAACAGAACCTTCTGGCATCTGGCAGAGAGCCTCAGTCCAACCCTTAATGACCTGATTGGCGCGGAAGAGTGTGGGCTCACCACGCTTGTATGAGCTGTCGAAGATGCTGTCATTAATCAGACGGCCCTCGTAGTGTACCTTCACCATTGAAGTATCAGTAGGAACGGCACCCGTACCTTCCTTGATGACCTTATACTGAACACCGCTAGGCAATGTCTTCACACCATCTTTCTTGGCATTGGCAGCAAGGAACTTCTCTCCAGCCTCCTTGTTGGGGCCATAGGTCTTCTCCATCTCCTTAGCCTTAATCTCCTGCATCATGCGCTGAGCAGTCTCCTGAGCCTCTTCAATTGTCATCAGACCCTTCTGGCCTGTAGTACCACTGATGAAACCTGCCATAAAGTTCTTCAGAGAAATCGTTTTTGTAGAATCGTCACCGAATACCTCATGGTTAATTCCCTTCATCATACGGTTAGAAATCTGCTGGCCAATCTGGATACCTGCATAATAAGCAGCCTTCTTCTTATTGTCACCAGCATTGACACCTTCGTTCAGACCCTTGATGAACTCATTCATATAAGCGGTATCTACTCCCAGGCTTCCTACGAGATAGTCTTTCAGACCCTGAGTCTGAGCCATACCGATAGCATAACTCATTGTATCGACGTCACTCTTCAGGCTAGCCTTAGGAGTGCCATTGCCACATGATGAAATCATGATGGCAGCAACTGCTGCAACAGCAGCAAATGTAAACTTCTTCATTTTTTATTGAATTAATTATTTATTTGACTTTTCTTTTATACCACCTGGATAAGTTCCACGTCGAAGATCAGTGCTGCAAATGGGGGAATTGAAGCACCAGCGCCTCCTGCACCGTAACCCAGACGGTAGGGGATGAAGAAACGATACTTGGCACCCTCGTTCATCAACTGAAGTCCCTCTGTCCAACCAGCAATAACCTGCTGCAAGGGGAATGTAGCGGGCTCACCGCGCTGATAACTGCTATCGAAGATGGTACCATCGATCAATGTACCCTCATAGTGACACATCACGGTATCCTTAGCTGTCGGCTTCTTGCCATTACCCTCTTTCAACACCTGATACTGAAGACCGCTGGGAAGAGTCACGATGCCATCTTTCTTAGCATTCTCTGCAAGATATTTCTCGCCGGCCTCCTTGTGCACCTTACCCTGTTCAGCACGTTCTGCCTGAATTTTCTCTTGCTGCTTGGCAAAATACTCCTGAACGATTGTCTGGGCATCGCGATGAGATACCTTCAGTTCATTGCCCTCCAGCACATCTTTGATAGCTTGAGCAAAATCGTCGGCACTAATATCATTGGCTCCCATTTGGGCAAGCTGCTGACCAATGCCTAAGCCCAAAGCATAGCTTAATTTATCCATTCTTTCTTTATTAAATAATGTATATTCTTGAAAATCGGGTGCAAAGGTAGCAAAAAAATAGGCACTAAGGATAGAAAAGATATAAAAACTTTGTTAATTTTCTGTTCTTCCTGTCGTTTGTTAGGTAAATTTCGTATTTTTGCAGTTACTAAATATGTTTTTCTATGAAAAAGATTGTTGTACTAACCGGTGCCGGCATGTCAGTGGAGAGCGGCCTAAAGACTTTTCGCGATGCCGACGGACTTTGGGAGAATTATCCTGTGTCTAAAGTCGCTACCCACGAGGGGTGGGAGGCAGACCCCACACTTGTAACCAACTTCTATAACATGCTCCGTAAGAAGTGCTGGAACGTAGAGCCCAATGAAGGACATCGGCTCGTAGCCAAGTTGGAAGAGCAGTACAACGTAACAGTTGTGACACAGAATGTCGATAACCTTCATGAGATGGCTGGCTCATCGAAAGTCATCCACCTTCACGGAGAGTTGATGAAAGTCTGCTCCAGCCGTGACGTAGATGACCCCCGATACCAGATTACACTGACCCCAGAGAACTGTGAGATAGAACCTGGGACAAAGGCCGGTGATGGTTCACTGTTGCGCCCCTTCATCGTATTCTTTGGCGAAGCAGTGCCTAACATTTCTCTGGCTGCCGAAGAAGTTCAAGAGGCAGACATCCTTGTGATTATCGGCACCTCACTAGTGGTTTATCCTGCAGCAGGTCTTTTACATTATGCACGTCCCGATGTTCCCATCTACCTGATTGACCCTAACCCCATCAATGCAGGCAATCGTGTGAAACAGATTCAGAAAGGAGCTTCTGAAGGCATGAAAGATCTTACTAAGATCCTGATGAAATGATGCAGGGAAAGAAGATTCTTTATGTTCACGGTTTTGGCAGTAGCGGACAATCGGGTACGGTAAAACGCATACGAGAAGCACTGCCAGAGACAACAGTCATAGCGCCAGACTTACCCTTGCCACCTCAGGAGGCTATCGCACTACTACGCGATACTTGTCAGAAAGAGCAACCCGACCTGATTATCGGCACATCAATGGGAGGTATGTACACCGAGATGCTTTATGGCTACGACCGCATCTTGGTAAACCCAGCTTTTCAAATGGGCGACACCATGAAGGAACATGGAATGATTGGTGCACAGCACTTCTCTAATCCACGCCAAGACGGCATTCAGGATTTCATTGTGACGAAAGCAATGGTTAAGGAGTACAAGGAGATAACAGAGCACTGTTTCGAAGGCATCAACGAAGAAGAACAGAAACGCGTATGGGGATTATTTGGCGATGAAGACACGACAGTCAACACCTACGACCTGTTTCGTGCCCACTACCCTACCGCCATCCGCTTTCATGGTGAGCACCGCATGAGCGATAGTTCATTCACCCATTCAGTGATGCCTGTCATACGTTGGATCGATGACCGGCAAGAGAGTCGTGAACGCCCCATCATCTATATCGATGTAAACACGCTCATCGACAAATGGCAGAAGCCACACAGTTCATCACAAAAAACAATTCGCACTCTGTTGGAAACCTATCAAATCTATTTCGTAGCACCTGCACTCGTCGAACCCCAACACTATGCTGCAATTAACGACTGGCTATACGAATATATCAATGTACCGGCATACGGACACACCATCTTCACCAACCAGAAGGAACTGCTCTATGGTGACTACCTGATAGACGCACAAGAGACAAAGGGTATGTGCACACTGATACAGTTTGGTACAGATACTTTCAAGACCTGGGACGATATCGCCGCTTATTACTCGCGCTTAGGCGGGCAATAAGCGGGTATCGCTTGCCTCAAAATTGCCAACGACTAGGCATCTGGCGGTCTGGCCAGAGGTGTTTGGCATAAGTATAACCCTCACGCTCAAAGAGTTGCGTCAGGCGGGTGAGTCGAGATATGAATTTATCATAGTCTTTACGGTCTGGTTGCGTCCACTGCACTTCAGCCAATGCCGACATGCGAGGTAATGCCTGATACTCAACCATACTTGGGGTGGTCATGTGTTCAGACCACAGGTTAGCCTGCGTTCCAAGTATATGCTGACGTGCCTCTACAGACAGACTATCAGGAGCTGGGTCGAGAGTATAGACTTTCTCTATAGGAATGTATCCACCGCAGCGGCTAGGTTCGAAAAGGACATCCTTGACCTGCTGGTAATCGAAATAGCAGTAGGTTGTAGGCGCCATCACCACGTCATGGCCTGCCTCAGCAGCTTTAGCACCAGGATCCGTACCGCGCCATGACATGATCATCGCATCCTCCGGGCTACCTTCAAGAATCTCATCCCACCCCAAGGCACGACGATGATGAGCAGTAAGGAAATTGAAAACTCGCTGGGTAAAATGGGCTTGTATCCGATCCTTCGGCAAACCAAGGGCCTGACATTTCGGACAGACTTCCCATTTCTCTGTAGGTGTCTCATCACCTCCGATATGAATAACTTCAGATGGAAATATATTCATGATCTCTGTAAGCACATCCTCAACAAACTGATATACTTTCTCGTTACCTACACAAAGTACATCTTTATAGACACCCCAATAGTGGCCAACCTGATAAGGGCCACCGGTACAGCCTAGTTCCGGATAACTGGCAAGAGCTGTCAACATATGGCCGGGCATATCAATTTCTGGCACCACGGTAATATGCCGTTCGGCAGCATAACTTACAATCTCACGAGCCTCAGCCTTGGTGTAATAGCCGCCATAAGGCTGTTCGTCGTCAATATCAGAATTGGTACCGATGATGGTTCCTGTACGCTGAGAACCAACACTAACAAGTCTCGGCCATTTTTCAATCTCTATACGCCATCCCTGATCGTCGGTGATATGCCAATGAAAGATGTTCATATTGTGCATGGCCAGCAAGTCGATGAACTTCTTTACAAACGACACAGGAAAAAAATGACGAGAACAGTCAAGATGCATACCACGCCAGGAAAAACGAGGGGCATCGGAAATCATAACGGCTGGCAGTTCTTGAAAAGTTCCTCCCCCGATAGACTTGCGGAGTGTCTGGATACCATAGAACACGCCTGCTGCAGAGCCACCCTCGATGGTTACAGAACGCTGGCTGACTGTCAACAAATAGCCTTCCTTTTCAGAAACTTTCGGCGATACAGACAGGGCTATACAACGCTCTTTTTTTTCACGCCGACTAATGACAGAAAGGTCAAGTCCTGTCAGTTCCTGTAGGTAGTCATGAAGGAATGCCGCTTCACGCCGCAAACCCTCCGGCGCCACAATGCGCACTTCAGCATTCAACACAAAAGGGGCTCCCTTTTGATTCTCAACACGTTGTGGCAGAGGTACCACCTCATAGTCCACAGCCCAGGCCACGAGACAACATATCACAGCCCAGAAAGTCAACAAAAATCTTCTCATTTTCAGTCTAAATTTAGAATTTGTATTCGACAAAAGCTTCCATCGCCTCATAACAGGCAAGTCCTAATTCGTCGTAACGCTTTGCCGTGTCGCGGTTACGGTCTTCAGCACGCTGCCAGAACAGGCGCTCATCGTTACCCAGGAACGGTGCGCTCTCCATTTGACTCTGATGGCGGAGAATGGCATTACGCTTTTCACGAAGTTCCTCCGGACTCATAGGTACACACATCTCGATGTCGGCCACATCCCATTCCGCCCAAGCTCCGCGATACATCCAGACACGGCAGTCGCTAAGCCAAGCTTCGCCGGCCTTCTGGGCCTCATCGATGGCAGCAAGAACAGCATCAGTACACTTACGGTGCGTTCCATGAGGATCTGCCAGGTCGGCAGCGACATAGATCTGATGGGGCTGAATCTCCGACAGCAGAGCCATGATGGGAGTGACATCATCTTCCGTCATCGGCAGTTTCTCTATTTTGCCACTCTCATAGAAAGGCAAGTCGAGGAAATGGATATGCTTACTGTCGATGCCGTTGTATTCACATGCCAACCGTGCTTCACCGCGACGGATGAGCCCTTTTAGACGGAGCACTTGCGAATTGTCGAGATCCCCTTCCTTCTTATTTTTGATGAAAGCCTTCACGGCTTGGTAAGAGTGTTTGATGACCTCGTCGGATCCATTGGCAAAGATGGTGTTAAAGCCATTGATGAAATGCATGAAACGGCGCACCTCTTCATCGCCCACTGCAATATCGCCCGATGTCTCGTAGGCGACGTGCACGTCATGTTTCTGCTGCATCAGTCGGCGAATAGTACCACCCATAGATATCACATCGTCATCAGGATGCGGTGAGAACACAACTACTCGTTTTGGGTATGGTTTAGCACGTTCGGGGCGTGTAGCATCATCCACATCGGGTTTACCACCAGGCCAGCCTGTAATAGTATGCTGTAGCTCGTTGAACACTTCTATATTTACAAGTCCAGCCTGTCCCTGGAACTGTTCTACAAGGTGCCCAAGGCCATTATCTACATAGTCCTTAGTAGAGAGTTTCAACAAAGGTTTACCTACCTTATGGCAGAGGTCAATAACCTGCCGACGCAACTGATGGTCGGGCATTTTAATAGTTGATGTTAGATTTAAATTCATAGTTTCACTGTTTGATTCATTGTTTGTCATCCCTCTTGAGGCAGAAGTACGACACCACGCTGTTTCTTGCCATCCATCATTATCTTCAAGGGATGGTCGAAGCGCACATGGCGTACATACTCTGTTTCTTCCACAGCAGGCATGGCATCGAGTATCTCTTTCTGGAACACACCATCACCAGTGTAAGTATTAATAGTAAAGTATCCTACCCCAAACGATGTGAGGTTCTGGAAAAAGTGAGTACCCTGTGAGGGATCGACATGATAATTCTTCAGACCCGACTCAACGATAACTCGGGCTGCTGAGATATGTGGCCACTTCACAGGAATGCCCAGCCAGTAGTCGCTGGAACCCCAGCGCCCTGGACCAATCAGCACATAGTTTTTATCAGCATCCAGGAATTTACGGTTTATCTGTTCTATCTGATCTGCGATATACGGATTGTTCACGGCTGTAAAGTCATCGCCAGCCTTTACATACACCACATCGCAGACATCCTCTGAGATACCATGCCCAAGAGAGTTCGTTGATCGCAGCAGACACTGTTCGTCGGGGATTTGGTCCAGATCTTCGTCGAGCACCTGCTTGGAATCAACAATAGGACGGATCTGTAACAGGTAGAATTCACCCGTACGGTCATCATTCAGATTGCAAGCAAACTCTATCTCCACAGGACGCCTCATCTCATCAGAGCCCAATTTCTGGGCCATCTGCAACAGTTCTGGCAAGGGGAACACCCCATGCTGAAGCACCCCTGTGAAGGATATGACCTTTCGACCACCCTCGTAAATACCGTCACGGATAATCTGATCCACCGGATCGAACGTAGATGCAATGTAGGTGAGCGCTCCGTCTTCCGCTGCTTGCTTCACGCGTACTTTCTTAATGTTAAACCCGTCATCAACCTTGAAATCGTCACCTATATGAGCCATATCGAGGGCATAGAAACGGGTCTGCGTTTGCGAGAGTGCGGTTTCCATCTCACTCATCTGCAATACTTGAGTCGGATGATAAGGCGACACACGGAGTGTCTGTCCACCATCTACAATATATTTACCAAGTCCGAGAGCCAACGAGGCAATACCCTCCTCTGCCGTCTCTTCACCAATGGGATAATAGTTCAGTGAACGGAGCACACCAGAGAAGTTCGGATAGTAGAGGTCGCCATAGCGTTTGCCTACTACCTCCTGAAGGATGACAGCCATTTTCTCCTGGTCAATCACATTCGATGTGGCAGTCATATAGGCCTTCGAGTCCTTGTAATACACTGAAGCGTAAACAGCCTTGATGGCACAGGCCAACATTCGCAGCATCTCGTATTTATCTTCCAGATA
The DNA here is from genome assembly GCA_900315035.1 of uncultured Prevotella sp. GTDB lineage: Bacteria > Bacteroidota > Bacteroidia > Bacteroidales > Bacteroidaceae > Prevotella. Next base: position 10,554 of record OMXO01000005.1, on the reverse strand, counting down.
AGGAATCATATACGTTGAATAGATGCCCGCAAAAGGCTGATAGTGGGAGTCTTCCAGCAAGGACGACGAGCGAACGGCAATAGGCGACTTCACCGCATCGAAAAAAGTAAAGAAGTCGGCTATCAACGAGTCAGGCAACTGAGCCCGCATGAAATGTTTCAATATCTCATCGTCTGGTGCATCACTCAGTGCAATGGGATACAGATTATTCTTCTCCATGAACTCATCGAAGAAGTCGGTGCAGAGCACGACCGTTTTCGGAATCGAAACATGTGCATTCTCATACTGGTTCAACTCAGGGTGGCGCTTGATGATATTATCAAGAAAAGCCAAGCCACGCCCTTTACCGCCAAGCGACCCCTCACCGATACGGGCAAAATGGCTGTACGCATCAAACTTCATCCGATCAAATACAGCCACCACTCCGATGTTTTTCATCCGACGATACTGCACGATAGCGTCGAAGATTATCTTACGATGGGCATCGACATCCTGAAGTTTATGCCAGGTGACATGCTTCAGGAAAGCTGAGACGGGGAAAATGGCGCGGGCACAAAGCCAACGGCTCATATGGTTACGCGACACGTGGTACAGCATGGAGTCGTTGGGAATCTTAAAGATATTGTCCTGCAACTCCTTCAGCGACGATACGCGAAATATCTCTTCTTTGGTCTTTGGGTCACGGAAGACAAAATCACCGAAGCCCATATGCTCTTCTATGAGCCTGTGGAGATCGACGTTCATCTTCGTAGAGTTCTTGTCGATAAAGTGGAAGCCTTCAGCCTCTGCCTTGGCCTTATTAAGGGTCTCAGAAGAATCGAGAATCAGAGGCACATACTCGTCGCGACGGCGAATCTCGCGCAACAGCTTAAGACCGGCCTCAGGGTCGCCTTCCTCCACATGACTGAGTCTGCCAGGCACAGACTTCATAGGGAATCGGGTATCAGAAATAACGCCCAATGTATTCTCATGATACTTCTCGTAGATGTCCATCGCCTCCTCATAGTTGGTGGCCAGCACCACCTTGGGGCGTCCACGCTTACGTTGGGCAGCGGCATGGGGGTTCAAAGCCTCGGTAGAGAAACGCTTCGATTGGGCAAGGATATAATTATAGAGATTGGGCAGCACACTGGAATAGAAGCGGATATTATCTTCCACAAGGAGAATCATCTGTACACCAGCCTCCTTGATGTCGTGCTCAATATTCATCTTGTCTTCAATCAGCTTGATGATCGACATGATAAGATTAGTATTGCCAAGCCAACAGAACACGTAGTCGAACACCGACATATCTTCGTTCTCGATACGTTTAGTAATACCATGAGAGAAGGGCGTCAATACCACACAGGGAATATTCGGGTGACCTGCCTTCACCTCGCGGGCAACAGTGAAGGCGTCGTTGTCGGCATTACCAGGCATACAGATGACAAGATCGATATCCGTCGTGCGCAATACTTCATTGGCCTCCTCTGTGGTTGACACCTGAGTGAAAGTGGGTGGGTAGCGCATACCCAGCTCCATATACTCGTCGAAAATCTTTTCATCCACACGACCGTCGTCCTCTAACATGAATGCATCGTAGGGATTGGCCACGATCAGCACATTGAAGATACGCCGCGTCATAAGGTTGACAAACGACACATCCTTCAGATAGAATTTGTTCCACTCCTGCGGGATTTTTATCTCTTCCATGAAATTGCTTTAAGTTTCTGGCTACAAAAGTACTAAAAATCCCCGAAACTCAAGTAAGCTTCGGGGATTTTTTCATTTATCCACAGTGGAAATACTTCGTAACAAGTTTCAGTATCTCTTCTGGATAGCTACTGATGTCTGCACGAAGCGTCTTATCATCGAAGACCCGTAGTTGGGCGATGATTCCGTCAATCATTGCTGGCGAGAACACTCCGTGTTCTTCAAAGACTGCACGCTGACGGTCAAGGCAATCAGCTGAAGCCACGCAGGAATCAGGAAGTTGAGCAAGCGTTGCCAAACGGTCTGCATTCTCTGCAGCATGGATATTCACGTTGACGTAGGTCTTCTCTGCCACCTCAAGGGCATTCTGCATCTCGAAACCATGACGGCAGGCTACGCAGAGACCTGCCAACAACTGATAAAGATCTGCCGATCCGTCAGGTGAACGCATCTCTACCGTCTGCTTGATACTGGTGTCATAGTTCGTCTCGGGTTCCAGAGGATTGGCGAGGTGAGACATGTCCACATCAGCAGCCCAACCCAGCGGTACACGGACGAGCACAGAACGGTTACGATCACCCCAGCAGACATTCGTCGGCGCCTCTTGATGGGGTACGAGGCGGAAGTACGAGGTAGGATTCTTATTACCGAATGCGGTGATAGCCGGAGCGAGATCCATCATACCGGCAATCATGCGACGAGCCGACTCTGAGAGGACACCATTGGCGAGCATCTGGTTCTTGCCGTCCTTCATCATTCGCATGTGAATATGGAGGCCTGAACCAGCCTTGCCCGTTGTAATCTTCGGAGCAAAGGTGATATCATAACCAAGTTCATAGGCCAGGTTACGGATAATCCACTTAGCGAGCATCAGTTGGTCGGCAGCCTGCTCCACAGACACTGGCAGAAACTCGATTTCGTTCTGCTCATAGTTCTTGCCATCCAGGCAGAAATTGCCCACTTCGGAGTGACCATACTTAATCTGACCGCCAGCCTGAGCGATATACTGCATGCAGCGAGTGCGGAACTCATTGGCCTTCGCATAGGGAGCCGACTCATGGTAGCCGCGCTGGTCTTGAGCAGGGAACACGCCCTCGTCGTCGCTGATGACATAATATTCGAGTTCACCCATCGCCTGAAACTCCATACCCGTTACCTCCGTAAAGGCGACTGCTGCCTTGTGGAGCGTATGCTCGGGCGATGACTCCAGAGGATGACCGTCTTTATCAAAATAGGAACAAAGCATCGTCACTGTCGGAATCTCTGCAAAAGGATCGACGAAAGCGGTACGGAAACGGGGCAGTACATAGAGGTCGCTGCTGCCTGCCTGGATAAACGAGAAGAGGCTGGAACCATCGACGCGCTCTCCACAGGTAAGAATCGTCTCAAGATAACCCAGGTCGTTGATGACAAAGTTTAGCGTCTTCAATTTGCCATCACCACCAGGATACATGAAATTCACCATACGGATCTCGTTGCTGACGATGTAGTTAATGATATCGGCCTTCGTGAATTCTGCCGACGGTTTTCCAAGGAACGTTACAATAGGGTTAGCGTTCAAAACCAGCTTTTCATTGTTCATAAATAGTTCTGTTGTTTTAAAGTTTGCGTAATAATGAGGGCAAAGATACGAATTATATGTGAGAAGAGCAAATGATTTAGGGAAAAAGTTCGAATCTTTGTAGCCTGGAAGAGTCTTAAGTGAAGTCCGTCACTTCGTCTCAAGTGAATCCCATCGCTCTTGGAGTTTGGTCTCTTGTTTGCGGACTTTTTCTAGCGCCTTCTTACGAGCAAGTCGCTTTTTATGTTTCTTGCCGTAGATATTCTCATAGAGCCAGGTGGCAATGGCCAAGACGTCAGGTCCTGAAGGAATCACCTGCGGCAGTTTGTCGCGCTCCAGTTGCTGCGGCGAGGGCTTCAGCATCTGCGCCATCCGCTTGCCGAAGCGGCGTTCACCATAGATTACCACTTCGCGCAAAGCATTTATATTGGGAATTAGGAAGATTGTGTCGCCTTTGATTTCACTTCTTAGCACATAGCGACGTTCAAAGTCTGGGTGGTGAAAGTCGAGCCGTTGGAAACTGTCAGGCAGCGCAAAAAGTCCATCCCAAGTCGTGAGCATCTCCTGCCCGCTATCGGCACTGATTCTTACATCACGCACAGGCACCTTCGACTCTACATTGACCACCACCATCTGTCGTTGGGCAAACACGACCGAAGGCAGCAGCAATAGGATATAATATAAGGTACGCACGTTCATCGCTGCAAATGTAAGCCTTTCTGCGCAGGAAGAACGTTAAACAAGGATTATTTAGTCTTATGGATATATAAATTAAACCAACATTAAACTTATTTCAATTAAAAAGTGTGGAGATTAACAAAAATGTGGTTAATTAGTCCAACGGACATACGCCATACGAGGCCTCAATCCGTCTCTTGCAGCCAGTCGGTAAGCACCTCGCAATATTCTTTGTGGGCATCCACGAAACACATGTGGCGCGAATGGCGGAACAGATGCCAGCGGCTGTGAGGAATATGCTCATAGAGTGAGGCAGCGACAACGGGAGTACAGATATCCTGCGTACCACTACAGATCAGTGTCGGCTGGGATATCTGGTTCAGGAGGTCTGTATATTCAAAATCCTTCAGGCTGCCAAGCGGCTGATACTCGTTAGGTCCCCAGCCATAGAGATAAGCCTCTGTGCCAGCACGTTTCTTACGTCTTAAGCACTCAGGTGAATGCTCATCGACGCTGGTCACATAAAGTTCAAAGTAATGCTCATTGGCGCGGAGGTAGTCTGGATCATCCCATTTTCCTGTAGCTTCTGCCCGTCTGATGGCCTCTTGATCTTCTGCCGACATATACTTGATAAGCCGGTGCTGTTCACTGGCCCACAGAGAACTGGAGGCATGACCAGATGAGAGAATCAGCGACTTGATGCCTGCAGGTTTCTCATCGATGGCATAGGCTATTGCCTGCATCGCTCCCCACGACTGTCCGAGCATGTGAACAGCCTCCAGATGAAGATACTCGCGAATGGCGATGAGTTCTTCTATCCACGTCTGCTGCGTCCACAACTCTGGATGCCCGTCGAGATAGGAGTTGCCACAACCTATCTGGTCGTATGATATCACTTGCCGCCCAGTGTCAGCGATACAGTCGAGCACCTCGAAATAGTTGTGTGTACTGCCCGGACCACCGTGAAGCAGCAGCAAGGGAGCCTTCTCTGAAGGTTCGCCAACGATACGGTAGTAGGTCTGGTAGCCCATAAAGGGCATATAGCCCTCAGTTATGCCATGATTCATCAATGATTAGAAGAAAAAGAAGAAATAAGCAGCAGCCCACTCCTTAGGAATGCCAGATACTTTACCAATGCTTGAGCCACTACCATTGCGGATGGTACCGTCGCTCTCTACCTTGCCGATACTTGAGCCACTAGAGTTACGGACTGTTCCGTCTCTATCGACCTTGCCAATGCTCGATCCACTGCTATTACGAATAGTACCATCGCTGTCAATCTTACCGATCTGCGAGCCACTAGAGTTACGCACGGTGCCATTGCTTTCAATCTTACCAATCTGAGAGCCATTACGGTTGCGCACAGTGCCGTTACTCTCAATCTTGCCACAACTTGAACCGTTGCTGTTATAAACTGTCTGTGCAGACAAATCAGTTGTCAACATTATGGCCAATGCCATCAATAAAACACGCAATACCTTCATATTTATACGAGTTTAGGGTTATTATTCGGGGCAAAGATACGAAAATAATTCAAAATCAGGCACGGTTTCTACTATTTTTTTGTAACTTTGCCGCCATTATTATACAACCGACAAGCAATATGGACAAGAAATTAAGACGCGGATCGCTCTGCGTACAGGCAGGCTATAAGGCCAAGAATGGAGAACCTATAGAGTTGCCTATCATCCAATCGACAACGTTCAAGTATGACGACTCGGACGAGATGGCACAATTGTTTGACCTCAAGAAGGAGGGATATTTCTATACCCGACTGCAGAATCCGACCAACGATGCTGTAGCAGCTAAGATTGCAGCTCTCGAAGGTGGTGTAGGCGCAGTGCTGACATCCTCTGGACAGGCAGCTAATTTCTACGCGCTCTTCAACATCTGTGAGGCAGGCGACCACTTCGTGACTTCTAACGAGATTTACGGCGGAACATTCAACCTCTTCGGTGTCACGCTGAAGAAGCTTGGCATCGAGTGTACCTTCGTTTCACCCGAGGCTAGCGAGGAAGAGATTCAGGCTGCCTTCAAGCCCAACACCAAGGCGCTCTTTGGCGAGACCATCACCAATCCTGGCTGCGCTGTTCTCGACATCGAGAAATTTGCAAAGATTGCCCACAAGAACGGGGTGCCCCTCATCATCGACAACACGTTTGCAACACCTATCAATTGCCGTCCTTTTGAATGGGGCGCTGACATTGTCACCCACTCCACCACCAAGTATATGGATGGTATGGCCACTCAGGTGGGAGGTTGCGTCGTCGATAGTGGCAATTTCGACTGGCTCGCACATGCTGAGAAGTTCCCTGGTCTCTGCACGCCCGACGAATCGTACCATGGGCTGACCTACGTGAAGGCCTTCGGTAAGATGGGCTTTACGACTAAACTCGTGGCTCAGCTGATGCGCGACCTGGGTAGCATTCCCGCCCCTCAGAACTCTTTCCTGCTGAACCTCGGTCTGCAGACACTCCATCTGCGTATGGCCCAGCACTGCAAGAACGCACAGAAGATTGCCGAGTTCCTGCACGACGAGCCTAAAGTGGCATGGGTACACTACTGTGGACTCAAAGATGACAAATACTATGAGCTAGGCCAGAAATACCTGCCCAACGGCTCGTGCGGTGTCATTGCCTTCGGACTGAAGGGAGACCGCGAAACGGCCATCAAGTGGATGGACTCATTGGAAATGATCAATATCGTAACCCACGTGGCAGATGCCCGTACCTGCGTACTGCATCCTGCCAGCCATACCCACCGCCAGCTCACTGACGAACAACTGCGTGAGGCTGGTGTTGCCCCAGACCTGATCCGTCTGAGCGTCGGCATTGAGGATGTAGAAGACATTCTCGACGACATCAAACAGGCTCTTGCAAAGATTTGATTTAACAAAATGTAACTTTATTCGAAAAATAATCGGCACTTTCCTTGGAGGGTACCGATTATTTTTCTATATTTGCACCATCATCAATAACAAATTGATAACTTAAAACAAATATTCAAAAAAAGTTAAAGCCATGGAAGTAGAGAAAATCATGCAATCGCTGGAGCAGAAGCACCCAGGCGAATTAGAGTATTTACAGGCAGTAAGAGAAGTGCTTGAATCAATCAAGGATGTCTATAATCAGCATCCCGAATTTGAGAAGGCTAAGATCATAGAGCGCATCGTGGAGCCTGAGCGCATCATCACATTCCGTGTGCCCTGGGTCGATGACAAGGGCGAGGTGCAAGTGAACCTTGGCTACCGCGTACAGTTCAATAGCGCTATCGGTCCCTACAAGGGCGGACTGCGCTTCCACTCATCCGTGAATCTTTCAATTCTGAAGTTCCTCGGTTTTGAGCAGACCTTCAAGAACGCCCTTACCACCCTACCTATGGGTGGCGGTAAAGGTGGATCCGACTTCTCTATCCGCGGCAAGAGCGACAATGAGGTCATGAAGTTCTGTCAGGCATTCATGACAGAGCTCTACCGTCATATCGGTCCTGACGAGGACGTACCAGCAGGTGACATCGGTGTTGGAGCACGCGAGATTGGATACCTGTTCGGACAATACAAGAAACTGACACACCAGTTCCAGGGTGTGCTTACTGGCAAGGGCATGGAATGGGGAGGCTCCATCCTCCGTCCGGAGGCCACAGGCTTTGGCGCTCTGTACTTCGTACATCAGATGCTTGAGGAACACGGATTGGACATCAAGGGTAAGACCGTGGCACTCTCAGGCTTCGGCAACGTAGCATGGGGAGCAGCCAAGAAGGCAACGGAACTCGGAGCAAAAGTCATCACCATCAGTGGTCCTGACGGCTATATCTACGATCCCGCCGGTCTCGATGCCGAGAAAATTGAATATATGCTCGAGCTGCGTGCATCTGGCAATGACGTTTGCCAGCCTTATGAGGAAGAGTTTGACGGTGCCACCTTCTTCGCCGGTAAAAAACCGTGGGAGCAGAAAGCAGACATCTACCTGCCATGCGCCACTCAGAACGAACTGAATGGTGAAGATGCCGACAGGATTCTTGCCAACAAGCCGCTCTGCGTCGCTGAGGTGTCGAACATGGGATGCACGGCAGAGGCTGTCAATAAGTTCATCGATGCCAAGCAGCTCTTCGCACCAGGTAAGGCTGTGAATGCCGGTGGTGTGGCTACCTCTGGCCTTGAGATGACGCAGAACTCAGAACGTATTGCATGGACAGGCGCAGAGGTCGATGAGAAACTGCATCGCATCATGTCGAATATCCACGGTCAGTGTGTGAAGTACGGTCAGGAGAACGGCTATATCAACTATGTAAAGGGTGCTAATGTTGCTGGCTTCATGAAAGTAGCAAATGCTATGATGGCGCAAGGCATTGTATGATAAAAGAGATAGCCATAACAACATTAACATTACTATTCAGCTACACCCCTCTGGAGGCTCAAACTCAGAGAGGTGTAGCTTCGTATTATTCCAAGAACTGGACTGGACGAAGGACTGCCAATGGCGAACGCTTACATCACGACTCTTTGACGTGTGCCCACAAGACCTATCCGTTCGGAACCTTACTCAAAGTGACAAACCCAGCAAACGGTCTCAGTGTCATCGTCAAAGTGACCGACCGAGGCCCCTATGCGAGAGGACGGGTTGTAGACCTCTCAGTACGTGCCGCCAAGGAACTTGGTATCATTTCACAAGGGATAGCTCCGGTAATCGTGGAGCGCTACGACAGTTCCATCATTCCATTCAAACCCGCCGAAATAGAGCTACCAGAGTTTGATATTGGTACCAACGAGGGCTCTGACTCTAAACCGCTTTGGCTGGAGCTCAAGGACCTTGAAATGCAAAAAATCAGAGAACAGAACACCCGCTCCAAGAAGACGGATGCGACTCACAACAAGAGTCAGCCAAAGGAGCACGGTACAGAGAAAGATAAGGCAGTCATACAGAGGGATATGCGCAGCAATATGACAAAAGGGACAAACGATTTGGACGAAATCAATTCAAATCCCAACAAATCCAAGGCATATTTGAAACGGAATACCAATGCCTCAAAAGAAAGCAAGTGACAGGTGGCTGTCACTTGCTTGTTATAATGGGGAACTCCCGCGTTTGAGAGGGCACTTCTTGATTACCCTGGGTAACGCCTATACGGAATACAGCTTCACCATCCTTTAGACGATTATCGGCCTTGATAGCTGCCGTATAGCGAATGCCTTTTCCTGGCATAATACACTCCACCATGACGTTCTGCGAGACGATGATATGCCTGTTACCAGTTATTTCTGCCACAGTAGGCTGTACGCGATAGATAGGTACGGAAGAGTTATTAAAGACCTCAAACACCATCCGGGCCTGCTCGCCACGGCACAGGACACCGTCTCTGCTCGCATCCACAAGACGAGGATTACGGATTTCCAGAGCTGCATCAACAGACTTTGCCGTACTTTTTTCAGATGATGAGAAATGTTCATCAAAGCCATACAGACGATCGTCACCACCGCCGTTAGTGTCATAATTATCCTGGTAGTCATATCGACGCTGTGAAGACGAAGAGGTCCGGCGCTGGGATCTATTATACTGATAGTCTTCATATTGACGCTGCTGGGCATTATCAGCAGCAGCACCCACGGCAGCACCAACAGCAGCACCACCAGCCATTCCAATCAAAGTACCGACATTACTACCGTGACGGCCCCCAGCTATACCACCGATAGCGGAGCCGATGATAGAGCCAAAAGATCCGCCTGTGACAGCACCTGCCCCGGTATAAGTCCCACAGCTTGTCAACAGCAGTAAGGCGCTCGCTAAAACCAACAAATTCTTCTTCATAACCGAAAATATTTAATGTTCACGCTGCAAAGATAAGCATTTCTCTCTATACTCCAAGGGGGAAAACCCGAAAAAACGATAGGGGAAATCCTAAAAAAACGAGTCCGCATCTCTTAAGATACGGACTCGCCTTATAGAAGGGATTCAAATTCCGATTATTCGGCCTTAGCCTCTGCAGCGGGAGCCTCCTCAGCCTTTGCCTCCTCAGCAACAGGAGCCTCAGCGGGAGCAGCCTCTGCCTTATTAGGAGCAGACTTACGAGAACGGCGAGTAGACTTCTTCTTGGTCTCCTTAGCCATTGCCTCGTCGAAGTCAACGAGCTCGATGAAGCAGATCTGAGCAGCATCACCCTGACGTGTGCCGAGCTTAATGATACGGGTGTATCCACCTGGACGGTCACCAACCTTCTGAGATACTTCTCCGAAGAGCTCTTTGATAGCATCCTTGTTCTGAAGGTAGCTGAATACTACACGACGTGAGTTTGTAGTATCCTCCTTAGCCTTTGTGATCAGGGGCTCTACATACTTCTTGAGGGCCTTAGCCTTTGCGACGGTCGTAGTGATTCTTTTGTGCATGATCAGCGAGATTGCCATGTTAGCAAGCATGGCACTGCGGTGAGATGCAGTACGACCGAGATGATTGAATTTCTTATTATGTCTCATTTTTGTCTTTTGCTTTTATTGGGCGTTGAGTCTTATAGGTGTAGCCTACAGTTACTCTTTGTCCAGTTTATACTTTGAAATATCGGTTCCAAACGACAGATTCAGACTCTCGAGCAAATCATCAAGCTCGGTGAGCGATTTCTTACCGAAGTTGCGG
>OMXO01000138.1 GCA_900315035.1 uncultured Prevotella sp. | reverse complement strand
ATTTTTGTTCTTGATAAGAGCGGCCAGAAAGCCTATCGCCGTAACATCCGCATAGGCCGTCAGAATCCGCAGTATTACGAAGTCCTCGAAGGCTTGGAGTCAGGCGAGCGCGTCGTCACCAGCGGCTATGAGGCATTCAAAGATAATGAGGTGTTGGTGCTTAAGTAAGGAGTCAATGATGTTACTACGCGCGAAAAGGGTAAGAACCCGTAGCAAACAGGGAGTGAGAGCCTACCTGACAGGGACGTGACCCGTACCTCTCTCGTTTTGTACACCCGCCCGTATCAATTGGGGCGCCCGCCCTTATATCTTGGAGCGAACGGTCTCATACACTGGAGCGCCCGCTCAAAACCGAATTTTGAACAACAACAATAATGCAATAAGATAAAGGAATTGATATATGAACGTAATTAGAAACATGCTTTACATGGCACGCCGCTTCAAGACGGCAACTGTATTGAACTTTGTCGGGCTGACAGTGGCCTTTGCTGCCTTCTACCTGCTGATGACGCAAGTGGTGTATAACATTTCCTATAATTCGTGTATCCCTGACAATGAGCGTGTGTTCCGATTTGAGACGAAGATGGGATCCGACTCTCCGTGGGGCATCAACTGCAATCGTCCTACAAACGCCATCCTTTCGGAGATGCCACAGGTAGAGGCCATGACTGAACTGGCCAGTTGGGGACAGAAACGTGAGTTTGTTGTTGGCGAGAGTGTGGTCGAACATCCTCGCTCCGGCTCAAATCTGACACCGTTCGGTGCAATATCTGCACATTGTCTTGACGGCAAGCTTAGTTGGGACGACTACGGTGAGCGGAGTGTCATCATACCGGCATCGCTGGCTAAGAAGATTTTCGGTCGGACGGACGTGGCCGGACAGCCAATCTATTCGAAGAGTGACACGCTAACCGTGCAGGGTGTCTATGAGGACTTTCCTGCCAACTGTTCAATGAAGAACGATGTTTATTATGCCACACAAAACGATCTGCAGGACTGGAGTGAATGGAGCTATATTGTCTACGTCAAACTTCGCGAGGGTGTCGATGCAGAGAGCATGCTGAAGGGGTTTGGCAAACAGTTTAAGGAACAGTTGTGGAAACTGCAGTGGGGCGGAGCACTTGCTGCTGGAGAGGTTACTGAAGCTCAGGAGTCGGAGGTGCGTGCCATGTTCGACAGGCAATTTGACAATCAGGGCTATCGACTGACGCCCATACGCGACACATATTTCTCTGGTGTTCATGGCGATGACAAGGGCAATCCCGCCATACTCTTCATCTTGGAGTTATCATGCGTGCTGGTAATCGTTATTGCAGCCATCAACTTCCTGAATTTCGTCTTGGCTGAGAGCCCTATGCGCATCAAGAGTGTAAATACTCGTCGTGTGTTGGGCGAAGGTGTGGCGAGACTGCGATTAGGAATGATTGCCGAGACAGTTCTGACGGCATTGATAGCATACGGCTTAGCATTAGTGGTTTGTGCATTAGTGGCAAAACAGCCTACAGAACTGCTATTAGGCTCGCTGGCCCTTGGCGACCATACTGTCCTTCTGGCTATTACAGCGTTGCTGGCTGTTGCCGTCGGCATTGTGGCGGGTGTCTATCCTGCATTCTTCGCTACGTCGTTTCAGCCTGCCTTAGTGCTGAAAGGCTCTTTCGGTCTCACGCCAAAGGGACGTAAGTTGCGTTCAACTCTTGTTGCACTTCAACTGGGCATAGCCCTGCTTATGGTGACCTATATCAGCATCTTGCTCATGCAGAGCCGCTACATCTATAACAGCGACTACGGCTTCGACAAAGATGAGGTGCTCTATGCCCCGCTCACAAATGAACTACGAGGTAAGAAAGATGCCATCCGTGCCGAGTTGATGCAACAGAGTGGCGTTTCTGATGTCAGTTTCTCGCGCTTTGTGCTTGGTGCACAGGATGGCTATATGGGTTGGGGACGCGCTGACAACGACCACCAAATCACCTTCACCAGTATGCCCGTCGATTGGCACTATCTTCGTACTATGGGCATCAAGGTTATAGAGGGGCGCGACTTCACAGAGCATGATGGCGACTGCTACATCATCAATGAGGCGGCCCGCAAGCAATGGCCCTGGGTGGAGATTGACAAGAAACTATTGGACAAAGATTACCCTGTCATTGGTGTTTGCGAAGATATCCGATATGCATCCACTCGCAAGGACCGGCATCAGGAACCGCTGGCCTTCATTATCTTCGGTGAAAGTTTTTCTGAATGGGGCGACCAGTTGGGTATTGCCAACATCCGTGTGACTGCTGGCAATGACAAGGTCGCTACTCGCAAACAGATTAGCGATGTACTTACACGGATGGGCAGTGGAGAACAGGTGGAAACAAAGTTCCTCGACCAGAAACTCGAAGACCTCTATCAGGATGAGTTCCGTTTCATCCGTCAGGTGGGCTGGTTCTCAGGTGTATGCCTCGTCATCACCCTCATCGGTGTGTTCTGTATGACGATGTTCGAGACGGAATACCGTCGCAAGGAGATTGGCATCCGCAAGGTAATGGGATCTTCGACGCAGGAAATCCTCATGATGTTCTGCCGCCACTACGCCCTGCTGCTCGCTGTCAGCTTCATCATTGCAGCTCCGATAGCTTACTACATAGGACGTCAGTGGCTTCAGTCGTTTGCCGAGCGCACGCCCATCTACTGGTGGCTCTTCCCCCTGGCCCTTCTGACAGTTGGCGTCATTACCCTCACCACCGTCATTATCCAGAGTTGGCGCACGGCCAATGAGAATCCCATTAATAGTATCAAGA
>OMXO01000065.1 GCA_900315035.1 uncultured Prevotella sp. | reverse complement strand
TCATAGTCAATCTCACCATCGCGACCAGTGTTAAGCATCTGCTGATAGTTGGGGAACTTAGCGCTCTTCGTCCAAGTAGTATTACCAATCTTCAGTGTGAAGTCAAGAATACCACCAGCTGCGCGTACGACAGCAATATCAGGCAGATCTTCGATCTTCGTCTCACTGATAAGATTCCATCCACCGTTCTCGAGGATCTCATATTCTCTCTTCCACTTGGCTCTACCAGAAATCACGTCAACAACAACATCATTGAAGTCGAAGTCGGGTTTCTCTTCGCCAAGGTCTTCCATCATATAGCGCTTCGGTGTACCTTTAATCACCTCGTCAACATGCTTGATTGGAGGAGCAGGATTACCGTACATCATGAACACCAGATCCTCATAGTCGAAGTCACCATTTACATTGTCCTCACAACCGATAATAGATACCTCATTACCAGCAGGAACATTTGAAGGTACCTGGCAATTAATCAGAGCCAGCATCATCTGGTTCAGAGAAGTGAGCTTCCTTGGATTAATCGTATTCTTCTCGAAGTCACTGTATGAATTCCAAACCTTCAGGTAGAAATACATGTTGGCATTCTCAGGAAGATTTTCAAACGTATAGGTAGGAGCCTTAATCTGATAAGCATTATTCATACCGGTATTACCTGTACCAGGAGATTTCCAGTCGGTAGAACCTTGAGACGTAATATATTGGATATTACCCTTAGACCAGATCAGCTTCTCTCCAACGCCATCTACATGCATCCACAGCTGCCAGTAATAACTTGCAGTTCCCTGGAAGATAGGAACGATGGTGAAAGAGTTGTTAGGAACCTGAAGGTAGAAAGGCTTACCTTTCGCTGTGTTATTTTTACCAGCCTTCAAGTTTTCGCTCATCCAGTCAACAGTAGCCTTTTCGACAAACATCTCGCCTTCAACAGCATCAGCATTATATTCACCGTCACGTGTCAATGCACGATTACTAGATTCCAGAGTGTAAGAGGTAGCCAAAGTAGCTAAATCCCAAGACTTGCCTTCGACTGAGCCATATTTCTCAACAAAATTCGAAGTGTAGTCTTTCACCTGCTGCTCATTCTTCTGCTGATTTGCGGCATTACTGTCATACAAGTCAGATTTAGAGCAAGACATAAGTGCAACACCAATAACGGCGAAGCAACCAATCACAAATAATTTACCTGTTCTCATAATGGTCAAGTTGATTGAAAAATTTTTAAATGATTAATGGTTTATATAACTTTCTGGGGGCAAAGTTACTAAAATTCAAGGATATAACCAAGAATTTCAGCAACTTTTTTCCCATTTTTTTATTTTATTTAATTCTAATACATCTACGGCCCTGATAATTTATACGCCCCTGTTTCTCCAGGAAATTCTTGATCATATCAGGCGTTGAGATACGTAGGCTCCTACCCTGATCCTTGCGGTTCGAAGGACTTACGGCCACAGAATAGCTGTTGGCCACCACGCGGTAGGTTTTCTTCAGATTGAGTTTCTTGCCGTTTTTGTCGAAGATCACAAGTTTCTTAATCTTACCATCAGCCGGATCGATCGTTACATCACAAGTCATGCCACTCACGTAAGGGAAGCGCTGTTTGTCGTTGTCGTAGCAGGAAATCAGCATCTCCGAGAGTTCCTTACCCGTGCAGACAACCTCTACAGCACTGTTCTGGAAAGGATCCATCTTCATCACATGACCTACAGTGAAATCGCCAGCCTCGAGCGTATCAATACGTACACCACCAGCATTCTGATAGGCCAAATCGGCACCAGTCTCTTCAATATATGAGTCGCAGACCATGCAGCCCAGTTCCTCTTTGTTCATCGGCGTCTCACTGACAGCCAGCGCACGTTTGAATGCAGGGTTCTCTGAGAAATAGCGTACCAGTTCTGCCACTGTCTTGTTTATGCCAGACTGTCCTTTTATGGCGATACGCTCTGCCTTCTTCTCTACAATCTTCTTATCTTCAAGCACCAAGGTTGAGTGAGTAGCAAAAGGAATACTCTTCATATTCTGGGTGATCAGGATATCATGATGAATCTCACCACCGTCGAGCTGCGTATGGGAATGGCCACCAATGATGATATCCACCCAGGGCAGTTCTGCCGAGAATTTCACGTCGGTTTCATAGCCCAGATGAGAGAGCAACAGCACTACGTCACACTTCTCGCGCAGGTACCTATATTTATTAATAGTCTCTAACGGGTCGAAGAATTTGATGTCTGTCATACGGTCTGGATGACTCTCGGGGATACCCATCGATCCAAGTGCCGTGACACCGATGACACCTACCGACACACCACCAGCATCGAATATCTGATAAGGCTTCACGTGCATATTAAACTTAGGATCAGGCTCCATATTGGCACAGAGCGTAGAGAATGTGCTAAGGTCAATCAGTCGTGCCAGCCCATATTGGTTAGAGTCGAATTCATGGTTACCTACCACTGTTGCATGAAAACCCACCTGGTTCATCAGAGCAACCATTGGGTAGGCAGGAATCTCAAACATATCATTAATAGGGTCACCTGAGCGATTATCGCCTGCAGAGAGTATCAGCAGATCGGGATAGAGGGCACGCAACGAGTCGGCTACGAACCCAAGACGTGGAAACTGCTCGATAGCAGCATGGGGATCGTTGATGGAGAGAATGTGTACTTCTTTCCGTTCCTGGGCTGACGCTGTCAGAGCGATGAGCATCAGCAACGACGACAGAATAATTTTTCTCATAAGTTATTGTTTTTTAGGAAGTTTGAATTTTATAACATCATAAAGACTCGCTGGGGCAGAAAGGTCGATCTCGTGCCCCCAACGGTCATATACAGTGAGAACATCCACCAGAGCGACATCAAGTTTCTTCTGGGAGAGATAAAAGAGGAGCGCGTGGCGGACCTCCGCGCCCTCAAAGATTTCAATGGTTTTACGGTTTACTTTCAGTTTCATGCTCACTTCCAATATTTTGTTCTCTCAACTGCTGCATCCATTCGTTCATGCGTTTGTCCACAAGCCGCTCTACAAGCTGCTCTGTATCGACAAGGTAGCCCAGATACTCTGAAGCCAACTTGCACGCCTGTTTCTGTCTTTCCGTCTTTTCCAATCTTTACGGTTTAGGATTGCATTTTTTCTGGGTGCAAAGTTAAAGAAAAAATGGAATAGGATACTGAACATTTTCTGCCAAAATTCGTTTTGGCCTTTGCATTTTTTACCAATAATATCAATTAAATATTTGCAGATTCAAAAAAAATAAGTTACTTTTGCACATTGAACACTCCCCAAAGGTGAATTAATCATGTACGAACATCAGGGACTAGAAAGTGTCTTCTTCGTCATGCTCTACGGTGGAGCATTGACGATGGCTGTGTTAGCAGCACTATATCTGCTACTGAGGCGAAGCAATGCCATAGCCCCAGACGTAGATTCACCCCGTGAACTCAGAATGTGGGCTGCTGCTTTCCTGACAGCGATAGCAGCGAGCCACGTGTGGTGGTATGTGCTGGGCATCCACTGGCTGACAGAGGATCGTCTGGTGCGTAACATTGTGGCTATCACCCTTGACCGCATCACTTTTGTACCGCTGATGATGTGCGTCATGCTGCGCCTGTTGCAACATTGGCGGTGCCCCCTTTGGCCTGTGGCTGCAAGCATGGCACCTTTTATTGTCATTGCCGGAGTGAGCATTGCAACAAACTACGATCGTTTCGAGTGGTTCATCGAGTGCTATAGTCTGTTGCTCTGCCTTGTCTTCATGGTCTTCTATGTGTACGAATTAAGGCTGTATGGGCACTGGCTGCGCGATAATTTCGCCGACTTGGAACACAAGGAGATATGGCAGAGTCTGGTGTTGCTAGCATGCATCCTATTGGTCTATGTCATCTATACTACCAACGAAGGTGCTCTCGCCACAGAGGTTCTGGCACAGATACTTACACTCGTCATCATTGCATTTGTGGTATGGCGTGTAGAGACACTTCAGAAACTGGGAATTGAAGGGGCTGGAGAAAAGGAATACACAGATGCAACCAGCAATGAGCCCAATGAAAAAGCAGAAGACAAGGCCGACCTTTTAATAGAATCGCTGTTGCGCGAGCAATGTGAGGAAGCAAGACTCTACCTACAACACGACCTGTCGTTGGTACAGTTGGCTGCTGTAGTAGGAACAAACCGTACCTACCTGAGTTCATATTTCGCAACAAGAGGTGAGACGTATAACAGCTATATCAACCGTCTGCGTATAGGTCACTTCTGTCAGCTTTATCATAAGTCTATTGCCGAGGGACGTCAGTTTACTGCTATAGAGTTGGCTCGACAGAGTGGCTATCGTAGTTACAGCACCTTTGGTGTCGCCTTTAAACAACTCACAGGCCAGACCGTAAGAGAATGGATGCAGGGGGGGTAAAATAGCTTCCGCCTGAGCTCATGTTTCAAAATCGTCAATCAGGGACTTTCAAGTTGTAGAATTTACAAAAATAGTTGCAGAATTTACAAAATCGCCATCAAGGGAAGGGGGAAAAGCAGAAAATTCCAAAAAAAATTTGTAATTTTGTAACGTAAAAAACTTGGAAGTTAATAATGAGTCAAGGCAAAAAGATTGTAAGACCACCTTATTTAAAAACAGGTGACAAGGTAGCACTTGTTGCCCCTGCCTATTGGGTGGCAGAGGGAGCAGTCATTGAGGCTGCAGAAATCCTAAAAAGCTGGGGGCTCAACCCTGTCATTGGAGAACACACTAACAGCTTGAATGTAGATGCTTACTCAGGAACAGCCGATGAAAGGGCTTTTGATCTTTTGAAGGCATTTGAAGACGAAGAAATCAAGGCGATTTTCTGCTCACGCGGAGGGTATGGCTCTATTCACCTGCTGAAACGCATCTCAAAGGATAGTATTCAACAGCACCCCAAATGGCTGATTGGTCATGGCGACATCACAGTATTGTTGAATTCTATCGTAGCATCGGGTGTCACGTGTATCTACGGACCTATGGCCATCCAAATAGCCGCTAAGCAAGAACCATCGATATCCATCGCGCGCAACATATTATTTGGCACATTACCAAAATACGAGATTCCTGGTAACCCCTACAACCGCTGCGGCCATGCAGAAGGAATTCTGGTAGGCGGTAACTTATCAAGCTATTCCCCTATCGCAGGAACAGATTTCCATATCTCCTCAAAACGTGACATCATCCTTTTTATTGAAGAAGTGGAAGAACCATTACACGCTGTTGACCGACTCTTTTACATGCTGCTTCTTCGACTTAATTTTGAAAGAGTGAAGGGCATCATCTTCGGATCATTCAGCTCCATCAGGTTTGACCTTCAGTTCGGTAGCGTAGAACAGATGTTGACAGCACATCTCCACAATTTGGACATTCCCGTCTGCTGCGGATTCCCTGTTGGCAGCAACAGTTGTCTGCCACTCGTCGAGGGGGCGCCATGTACACTTGACGTAGAGATGGACAAGTCGACGCTGACATTCAACATCGAAGGGCGACAGGAGTTATATCGCATTACCCCACCTGAGGAACAACTTATTAAATAAGTAGATATTTGCAGACTATGAATAAGAACATCATTAAAATGGTCAATGACGCAAGATGGACGGACGGTTTGTTGGTAAACAACAGGCTCAACGAAATCACATACGACCCCATGCGAAGCCAAGAGGAGTTCGTCATGAGGCTTGTGCGTGAGAATGCCAGAACTGCTTTTGGCCAGAAAATGGGGCTCAATACAATTTTTAGCTTACAGGAATTCAGGAAACATATTCCCCTGTCTTCATATGAAGACTATTCCGACTATATCGAGCGCATCGCCAAGGGAGAAAAGAATATTCTGACGACCTATCATACAGAACATTTCTCACTACTCTCAGGTTACAAAAAACTCCCAGTATCAAGATGGGATGTCCAGGCTGCCTACGACTATCAGTTCTGCTCCAGTTTCTATGTGGCAGGCTGTCATGGATTGTTGGCTGATGGTATGACGCTTAATCTCGTTGATAACAGCATCGACCGTCTTCCTACAAACATTACCATCGGCAACCTGCTTGGCCGATTGCTGATTAAACGCAAATTCGACAATGATCAGATTTACGTGATACCTGTAGAGGTGGCCAATCCTCCTGAACGAGAGGACATCAATTATCTGCAAGCGCTCTTTGCCATGAAGCAAGACAATGTGTCGCTGGCCATGTGCGAGCATTATTCCAATATGCTCAACCTGTTACGTTACATCGAGAAGCACTGGCCCCGTCTGGCTGAAGATATTGAGAACGGCAATCCTTATATTGCACCAGATCCCAAAAGAGCCCAAACCATTCGCGATATTATGGAGTCGCACCATATCGGCACACAGCTGGTTCCATTGCTTTGGCCTGAACTGCACTGTATCATGGTCTTCGATGTAGACAATCTGAATGCCAGCTTCGAACTGTTACGCACGTATTGCGGCCACAACGTTCATTTCGTTTTCACGGGAATAGGCTCTCCTGAAGCGACCTTCTCAACGGCTATCAACCTAGATGATCCGCAGACGGTGTTAATCCCTGATGCAGCTTTCTATGAGTTCAAGCCAAAGGATGACAAGAACTACCATTACCTGCTGACACTCGACCAACTCGAGATTGGAAGAAGCTACGAAATAGTCATTACGAACTTATCTGGACTATATCGCTATAAGACACAGAAGACAGTCACCGTGGTTGGCCGTTTTCACGATACCCCCACTGTGATTATAGACAAATAAACAAGCCTTTTAGTGTTTTTCACGATACTGTGTTGGTGTCATACCGTAAACCTTGCGGAAAATGCGATTAAAGCTTGTTGCTTCATCGTAACCACAACGGTTGGCCACTTGGGAGATTGGCATTTCTGGATGATTAGACAACAGCTTCGTCGCCAATTCCATCTGTATGGCAGAGATAAAGGCCTTAGGCGAATCACCCGTCACACTTAGCAAGCGGCGACGGAAAGTCTGTGAACTCATATTCAGTCGTGAAGCAATCTCCTCCACCCCATAATGTCCTGTAGGCAGACCATCGTTCACAGCCTTTACCAGTCTCATCAGGAAGATATGATCTTCTGTCTCAGCGAGAGTGTCTGTCTGACTATGTGTTACAGGTTCTACTGCTGTTTCATCGGATACAGGACTTTCTATGGTAGTTTCAGTTTCCGACAGTTTTTGGCGCAATTCTGAAATCTGGGCTATCAGAGTTGCTGCGTGCTGTTGTTCGCGGCGCTGCATATTGCGGAAGATGAATCCCCCCAACAGAATCAGGATAGCGATGATAACCAGACCGCCTATGATAAACAGACGACGGTTTTCGAGAAGCCGGTTGTTAGCATCCTGCAATTCACCGTTACCATACTCTGCTGCATATTTCGACAACAGTTCTCCCGTGTTCTTATCATAAAGAGAGTCACGCAAATCCATATAACGATCGTTGTGCTGCATGGCCAACTGAGGATCAGAGTGACGCAGGGCTTCGTAGAGTCCCTTACGTGAACTGGCCTCGTTGAAGAGGTCGTGTTGCTGAGTGAAGATAGCCAGTGCCTCATTGAAGAAGCGCACGGCTGCAGAGTCGTTCTGCTGCTGATGCATCAAGAGTCCCATCTGGTTGCAGGCGATACCAAGCGAATGCAGGTTTCCACTCTCGCGCAAGCCAGGAATCGCCTCTCTGAGAGCCTGTTCCGCTTCTGCATGACGTTTCAGCGAGATCAGGGCAGCAGCGCGCTGTGCCTGACGAACAGAAATCTTGTCTTTGCGCCCCAACTGCTGTTCCATCTGGTAAGCCTTTGTGGCATAGTCGAGTGAATGTTCTTCCTGCTTGAGATGATGATACACCTCGGAGGCCATCCCGTAAAGTACAGCCAACCGCTGGGGATTATCGGCTTTCTGGGCATAACTAATGGCCTTCAGAATGTATTTCTCTGCTTCCTCAAGCTGGCGCATCGACATATAGATACCAGCCAGCGTATTAAGCGATGATGAGATATTATCAGGATCGCCCGACTTCAGATCAATGGCATGACAACGCTTGGCATATTGAGCTGCCTGTTCGAAATGTCCCTGACGGATGTTAATCAACGCCAGCAGGCTGGAGCAATCAGCCACATCAGAGGAGTCATTACACTGTGCGAGCGCCTCAAGGGCCAGTCGATGAGCCTCGTCATACTGCTGTAGGTTATAGAGACTATCGGCCTTGTCGTAGAGCAAAACAGCATCTGCCAGAGCCACCATGGGCACCAGCAGCGATAACAGCATCAACTGGAAAAAACGTCTTGAAAGCATCTTGAATCAGGGATTATACATATCTTTACAATAGAAAGCCATGATATCATCAAGCATTCGCTTGGCCTCGACAGCCGGACTGTCTGGATCAAGCTCTATAGCCTGAATATAGCAGTTGATGGCCTCATGCCACTGACTCTGCTTACGGTATTCGTTACCTTTCAGATAATACTCCTCTGCAGTCATACCTCATTCATTTTGCCTCTCACTTCTCACCTCTTACCACTCACCACTTACCACTCACCTCTTACTTATAATACTCCTTCTTACCTGCAGCAAGAGTATTCTTCATGAGCGAGCAAATAGTCATCGGCCCTACTCCACCAGGAACAGGAGTAATAAAGGAGCACTTCGGAGCCACCTCATCGAACTTGACATCACCATTCAGACGGAAGCCGCTCTTTCGGGTGGCATCAGGTACACGGGTTGTACCCACATCGACAATCACAGCTCCATCCTTGACCATATCAGCCGTTACAAAGTCAGGCTGTCCGATGGCAGCAATGATGATATCAGCGGCTCTGCACTCTTCCTTCAGGGTCTTCGAGCGTGAGTGACATACGGTCACCGTTGCGTCACCATATTGCTTTTGCATCATCAGCTGAGCCATAGGCTTGCCTACGATGTTAGAACGTCCCAGAATGACACATTTCTTACCGCTGGTCTCGATGCCATAGCGTTTCAGCAGCGTGATGATGCCCAAAGGAGTTGCAGAGATGAAACAAGGCAAGCCAATAGCCATACGGCCGACATTAATAGGATGGAAACCATCAACATCCTTTCGATAGTCAATGGCTTCGATAATCTTCTGCTCGTCAATATGCTTGGGCAATGGAAGCTGTACGATGAAACCATCGACATCGTCGTCCTTATTCAACTTATCAACACATGCCAGCAGCTCTGCCTCTGTGATATCGGCCTCGAAGCGGATGAGTGTCGATTTGAAACCACAGGCCTCGCAGGCCAGTACTTTATTTTTAACATAGGTCTCAGAGCCACCGTCGTGACCCACGAGCACTGCTGCCAGATGTGGCTGTTTGCCCCCCTTGGCCATGATATCCTTTACCTCTTCGGCAATCTCAGCCTTGATGGCCGCTGCCGTTGCTTTTCCGTCAATCAGTTGCATATCTTCTTACCTCTTACTTCTTACTACTCACCTCTTACCACTCACCTCAAAATTTAGGCTTACCGCCCCTCATCGCCTTCATCGCATTGGCCATCTGAGCCATTTTCGACGAGTTCATACCAGTCACCATCTTCATCATCTTACGTGTCTGGTCAAACTGCTTCATCAGACGATTGACGTCTTCAAGCTTCGAACCTGAGCCTTTGGCAATACGGATACGACGACTCTGATTGATGATATCGGGATTCTGGCGCTCCTTTGGCGTCATCGAGTTGATGATGGCTTCGATACCCTTAAAGGCATTATCGTCAATATCGAGATCCTTGATCTGCTTGCCAACACCAGGAATCATCGCAGCCAGATCCTTGATGTTACCCATCTTCTTGATTTGCTGAATCTGACCCATAAAATCCTCAAAGTCAAATTTGTTCTTGCGGATCTTCTTCTCCAGACGCTTGGCTTCCTCCTCGTCGTACTGTTGCTGGGCGCGCTCCACGAGAGATACGATATCACCCATGCCGAGGATACGGTCGGCCATACGCTCAGGATGGAACACATCGATGGCCTCCATCTTCTCACCAGTACCCACAAACTTGATGGGCTTCGTCACGACGGTACGGATAGAGAGGGCTGCACCACCACGGGTATCGCCATCGAGCTTCGTCAGTACCACACCGTCGAAGTCAAGACGATCGTTAAACTCCTTGGCAGTATTCACAGCATCCTGACCTGTCATCGAATCGACTACGAAGAGGGTCTCATTAGGATTGACAGCTTCCTTCAGTGTTGCTATCTCATTCATCATCTCCTCGTCGATAGCCAGACGACCAGCTGTATCGATGATGACCACGTCGTAGGCCTTAGCCTTGGCCTCCTGAATAGCGTGGTTGGCAATTTCCACTACATTCTTGTTGTCGGGCTCTGTATAGACGGGCACGCCAACCCCTTCGCCGACAACCTTCAACTGCTCGATAGCAGCTGGACGATAGACGTCACAGGCCACAAGCAGCGGTTTCTTATGGTTACGCGTCTTCAGCAGGTTTGCAAGCTTACCACTGAAGGTGGTCTTACCAGAACCTTGCAGACCCGACATCAGAATGATGGCAGGTGCACCTGGACGACCATCAACCTTCAGTTCAGCCGCCTTGCCACCCATCAGCTCTGCCAGTTCATCGTGTACGATCTTCACCATCAACTGGCTCGGCTTCACGGCTGTAAGCACATTCATGCCTAAGGCTTTCTGCTTCACCGTATCGGTAAACGACTTGGCCACCTTATAATTTACGTCTGCATCGAGCAACGCACGGCGCACGTCTTTCAAGGTCTCAGCTACATTAATCTCGGTGATTTTACCTTCACCTTTCAGTATCTTAAACGACCGTTCTAATCTGTCACTTAAATTTTCAAACATCTATTATATATTTTATTACCTTTATTCAACCACGATGCCCAACTCTTCACAGAGTTTCAGACTCATCTCCTTCAACTTGAACTTCTGAATCTTACCCGAACCTGTCAGGGGGAATTCCTTAATAAAGAACACATACTTCGGAATCTTATAGCGGGCAATCTTTCCACGACAGAACAGTTGTACGTCCTCGGGGGTCATTTCCACGCCCTCTTCCAGTATGATGAAGGCTCCCACGGCCTCTCCATACTTCTTCGATGGCACAGCTGCCACTTGAACATCGCGGATTCCAGGCATGTGATAGAGGAACTCCTCGATTTCTCTGGGGTAGATATTCTCACCACCGCGGATAATCATATCCTTGATACGTCCCGTAATCTTATAGAATCCCTGCTCATCCTTCACGCCCAAGTCGCCTGAGTGCAGATAGCCGTTCTTGTCGATCACCTCAGCTGTAGCCTCTGGATTCTTATAGTAGCCCTTCATCACATTGAAGCCCTTACAGCACATCTCACCCTGCACACCAACGGGGCACTCCTCGCCTGTCTCTGGGTCGAGCACCTTCACATCTACGAACGGATAGTCGCGACCTACGGTGGTGCAGCGCTGTTCGAAGGTGTCGTTCAAGCACGTCTGTGTCATACCTGGCGACGACTCGGTGAGACCATACACACTGGTGATGGTCATATACATCTTCTCCGACACCTGCTTCATCAGTTCCACAGGACAGAGCGAGCCAGCCATAATACCTGTACGCAGGCATGTCAGGTCGAACATCGAGAACATCGGATGGTTCAGTTCTGCGATAAACATCGTAGGCACACCATAGACGGCCGTACAGCGCTCCTTATGGATAGAGGCCAGCACCACGAGAGGATCGAATTTCTCGACCATCACTTCCGTACAACCGTGAGTCAGACAGTTCATCGTGGCAAGCACCACACCAAAGCAATGGAACAGTGGCACACAGACACAGAGTTTGTCGTCCTGCGTAAAGCCCATATTCTCACCCGTAAAGTAGCCATCGTTGGCAATACCATAGTGAGTCAGCATCACACCTTTGGGGAAACCTGTCGTACCACTCGTATACTGCATGTTGCAGACATCGTGACAAGTCACGTTCTTCTTCATCTCGTTGAGTTCCTCGTCCTCTACGTTCTGTCCCAAGAGCAGTAACTCTGCTGTATTGAACATACCGCGATACTTCTCCATACCGATAAACACGACGTTCTTCATATGGGGGAAGCGCTCTGAGTTCAGATGACCGCGCTCGCAGTTCTTCAGCTCCGGCAGCATCGTGTAGGTCATATCAACATAGTTACAGTCCCATGTACCATCAGTGATACAGAGGGTATGCATATCAGAGTCCTTACAAAGATACTCCAGCTCGTTCTGCTTATAGTTCGTGTTTACCGTCACCAGCACAGCACCGATCTTTGCTGTAGCATAGAGAAATGTCAGCCAATCGGGCACATTCGTAGCCCAGATACCCACGTTTGAGCCTTTCTTCACACCAATGGCTATCAGGCCTTTGGCAAGATCGTCCACACGCTCGTTGAACTTACTCCAAGTGAAGCGCAGGTCACGGTCTGAATACACAATGTATTCTTTATCAGGCGTTGTCTCAGCCCAATGTTCGAGCCACTGGCCCAACGTACGCTCAGAGAGCTGATAACCAGCACTTCCCGTTTCGGCCGGATATGTCCTGTCAGGCAGCGGTCTGCCTGCCATATCTAATTTCACGTTCTTCGTTTCCATGATCAATGTCAATCTTCAATGTTCAATAATCAATGATTAGAACGGGATATAAATCAGGGCGAGAATTTTGGCCGACTTGCCAGGTGCGCCATGCAGGTGATGCTTCACGATCGAGTCGTAGTAGATCGAGTCGCCTTCTTTCAGTGCATATTTCTCCTTGCCATATACCACTTCAACTTCACCTTCCATCACATAGATGAACTCTTCACCCTCATGGGCAGAGAGTTTATAATCGGGTGTAGTCTCTGGATTGATGTCAATGATGAACGGCTCCATGTGGCGACCAGCCTTCTGCTGTGCCAACGGATGATACTCCATATGCTTGCGGGCATCGGTGGCACCGTTAGAGAAGCTGATGCTGCTCTCGCGCTCACGGTCTTCTGCACGACAAACCACTGGTCCAAGGGCATCGTTATCGTCCATGAACGTACCCAGACGCACACCCAGTGCACGGGCTATCTTGATCAGCGGACCCAGTGAAGGCAGGTTCTGATCGTTCTCAATGCTGTTAATCTGCTCTACCGACAGACCTGTACTCTCAGCCACCTCCTCGATGGAGAGGTTTTTCGTTTCTCTGATTCCCTTGATTTTGGAACCTACATAAGTGTTGGTGTTGCTCATATTGATGCTTTCTTTTTTGAAATTAACTTTCGGGGCGCAAAATTACAACAAAAAAACGAGACTCCCAAACTTTGAGCCTCGTTTTTCTATAAAATAAGGTGAAATCTTATATCTTACGCCAGCCACCGCCTGTTCCGCCAAGCGACCTGCCCGTTCTATCTGTTCCAGACTCTTCCAGCGGCTGGAAGCCAACGTCGTCGTGAAATAGCGGATGCCCAGTTCCTTTGCCTTCTGAGCCGTCCTAGTCAGTCGGAGTGTGAAGCACAGCTCACAGCGTCGTCCGCGCTCAGGCTCTCCTTCCAGTCCGCAAACATTCTGTCGCCACCCGTCATGATCGTAGTCACCGTCAATCCAGCCCAGCCCCAGACTCTCCGCGTGGCGCTTACTCTCCTGCTTACGGATCTCGTATTCCTCACGTGGAAAGATATTCGGATTGTAATAAAAAATAGTTGGTTTTAAATCATGCTGAACCATCCACTCGACGATGGCCGACGAGCAAGGTGCGCAGCAAGCATGCAACAGCACCCTACCCTCTTCTATTTCCAGAAGTCCTTCTGGCAGTATGATAGCTGGTTTCTTCATAACGATGGCAAAGATACAAAAAAAACAAGTAATACCAAAGGTAAAACTTGTTTTTCTTGTGTAGAAGCAGTCATTTTAGAAATTCACGCCGATGGTGGCAAACAGCGAGCCTGTGCGCGACGTGTCGAAATAGTCCTGACTGATGTTCGCAAGACCTATATCATAGCCCAGCTCTGCATAGAGGAAATCATATTGCACGCCACAACCCAGCCTGATTCCACCGTCGAAACGACTAAATCCTTCTTTGTCAAAACTGCTGTAGGCCTGACGCTGTCCAAAGTCCTTGATCTTTCCACCAACGCCCACTGCCACATAGCCGCCAGCAAAGGGCTGCACACTGAAGTTTCCATCAACCTCAATCTTATACTTCATCAGCAGAGGCATCTCCAGATAGTCAAGCGAATAGGTGAACTTCGAGCCGTTATAACGGCCTTCTCCACCCTTCTCGATATATGAGAGTCCTGTCTCGAAAAATACAGGCGAGCGATAGCCTAACTGAACACCCACCACGGCGCCCACATCGAGTCCCGTCTTCATCGAGCCACCATTGAGATAACGGTCGTCTGAACTCACCGTCGAGAAAGCTGCTCCCAGGCGCAGACCGCCATACACCTCAACAGGACTGCTGTGCCGATAGTTACTGTGCCCATGATTGCGGCTATAATAATAAGGTCTGCGATATTGTGCTGAGGCAGACAATGTGAGCACGAGGCCCATCATGACAATCATCAATCTTTTCATACGCATTCAATCTTTTTAATTGTTCGACGTTGCAAAATTATGATGATTGGATAAAAAAATAAAGGGATTTCTCCTAAAATGAATCGGGGAAATCCCTATATCGAAGGGGGATTCTGGTCAGTAATCTACAAGCCGCGCGCCTTCCAGATACGGTCCTTTGCGGCGTTGATCTCCTGGAACTTCTTCTCAGCAGCCTTGCGCACATCCTCTCCTAAAGCAGCCACCTTATCAGGGTGATGCTCCAGCGCCAGTTTGCGATAGGCCTTCTTCACCTCGTCGTCCGTTGCATTCGGACTCACACCCAGCACCTTGTAGGCATCATCCAACGTGTTACCCTCCAGATGCAGCATCGAGTCAACCTCACTCTCGCGAAGCCCCATCCAAAGGGCACACTCCTTCAGAGCCGCGATCTCACTCTGAGGCACACGACCATCGGCCTGAGCCACCATCACGAGGTAGTTCAACAACTGCAGCCGCTGCGAGTAGTCCATCTGCTGATTGATCTGCCCACAACACTGACGAACGGTCTGTTTGAACTGTTGCCAGCCTTCGCGCTTTTGTTCATCGAAGAGTCTGTTCAGTATCTCATTACCCTGACTGACGGCGTCATTTCCAAAGTTCTGTCGCAACATCTGACGCACCAGCTCCATCTCGGAGTGCATCGCCTTACCATCAGCCTTGATGATATATGATGAGAGCACCAGCAGCGAAAACAGGAAACTGTTACGCTGCCCCTGTTGCATACGCTGGCGATAGGCCTGCTGATAGGCCTCATTAAACGACTGATACGACTGCTGTCGCCATTGTTCTTCACGTTCAGAACCTGTGCCCCACGTACCAGAATTGTCTGGATTATTCACATTATCCAACATCGAGTCGAAGAGCGAGCCGACAAGGTAGCCAGCCAAAGCCCCCAACGGACCTCCCGCCATCCAGCCGATGAAGCCGCCAATCCATTTTCCTGCTGCCATAGACTACTTCTTGATGAGCGAAGCCACCCAAAGGATAGCCACAGCACCAACGATAGCCGTACCAAGCTGCCCCAGAATACCGCCCCAAGTGATACCCAGCTGACTAAACAGCCAACCGCCCACGAGACCGCCAAACAGGCCCAGCACCAGATTCGTAATGAATCCCATACCGCCACCTTTCATCAACTTGCCAGCACAGAAGCCAGCCAGACATCCAATGATAATTGAACCTATAATACCCATAATTATTTACCAATTTACTATTTGACGCTGCAAAAGTAGCTAAAAGGCTCGACACTTGCAAACATTTCGCACATTTTTTGTTTTCTGTTACCTAACACACACGCGGCATTGCGGCATGTGGTCGATTTTTCCAGAAACATTTGGTGCATCGAAGATTATTATGTATTTTTGCAGCATTGTAACCGATTAACTAGATTAGTAAATGAAAACAAAAACGATTCTTGCTGCCACGCTGATAGCCATATCAGCCGGTTCAGCACTCCAGGCTCATGCCAGCCAGGCCATTACGCCGCTATGGCTGAGAGATGTGCAGATGAGTCCCGACGGTTCACAGGTGCTCTTCTGTTACAAAGGAGATATCTACAAGGTTTCTGCACAAGGTGGAACGGCCGTCCAACTAACCACCCAGGCCAGTTACGAATGTTCTCCTGTGTGGAGTGGCGATGGCCAACAAATCGCCTTTGCCAGCGACAGACACGGCAACCTCGATGTCTTCGTGATGTCGGCTGATGGAGGTCCAGCCACCCGTCTCACTTATCAGAGCGTGGCAGAAGTGCCTCAGGCCTTTACACCCGACGGTCAGTGGGTGTTCTTTGGTGCCTCGATCCAAGATCCTGCCAAGAGCGTGATGTTCCCCACAAGCGACCTGCCTGAGTTGTATAAGGTACCCGTCAAGGGTGGTCGCACCCTGCAGGTGCTGGGAACGCCTGCAGAGATGCTTTCTTTTGCGCCCGACGGCAAGAGTTTCTACTATCAGGATCGCAAAGGCTATGAAGACGAGTGGCGCAAACACCACACCTCATCTATCACACGCGATGTCTGGTTCTACGATGCCCAGAACGGTCAGCATACGAATGTGACGGCACATGCTGGCGAGGACCGCAATCCCGTAGTGAGTGCCGACGGCAAGATGCTCTACTTCCTGAGTGAGCGCAATGGCGGCAGCATGAATGTCTATAGTTGTGAGGCCAAGGCTGGAGCAACCAAAGCAGGCGAGCCACAAGCCGTCACCACCTTCAAGACACATCCCGTGCGGTTCCTGAGTATGGCGAAAAACGGACTGCTCTGCTATACTTATAATGGTGAGATCTACACGCAGCAACTTGGAGCCAATCCCCAAAAACTGAATATCTCTCTGACGCGCGACGACGAGGTAGCCATTGCCGACCTGAGTTTCACCAACGAGGCGCATCAGCCTGTGGTAAGCAAGGACGGTAAGCAGATTGCCTTTGTGGCACGTGGCGAGGTCTTTGTCACCAGTACGGAATATGCCACCACGCGCAAGATTTCTCAGACAGCAGGTGCAGAGGCTGATGTCGATTTTGCACCCGACGGCAGGACCATCGTCTATGCTTCGGAACGTAATGGCAACTGGCAACTCTACACGGCCAGCATCGTCAGGAAGGAAGACCTGAACTTTGCCAACGCCACACTGATCAAGGAAGAAAGCGTGTTCCCAGAACTGCCTGCCCTCAATCTGCTGGATAACAAGATCGACTTCTCTCAAGTAGAGCGCCGCTCTCCTAAATATAGTCCCGACGGCAAGAAGATAGCCTTTATCGAGGATCGCATCAAACTGATGGTGGTCGATCTGAAAACCAAGCATATCACGCAGGTGACGGATGGCAGCAAGTGGTATCGTCAGGACGGCGGCTTCGACTTCGAGTGGAGTCCCGATGGCAAGTGGTTCGTGCTGAGTTATATTGCCAATCGTCGCGATCCTTATACAGATCAGGGCATCGTCAGCGCTGAGGGCGGCGAGATTCATCCCATCACGCAGAGCGCCTACATGAGCGAGAGCCCCCGTTGGGTGATGGACGGTAAGGCCATCCTCTTCCAGAGTGAGCGCTATGGCATGCGCAGTCATGCCTCGTGGGGCAGTCAGGACGACGTGTTCCTGGCTTTCCTGACACAGGATGCTTACGACCGTTATCGTCTCTCGGCAGAAGACTATGCGCTGCTGAAGGAACTCGAGAAGAAGAACGAGAAAAAAGACGAGAAGAAGGATGACAAGAAAAACAAAAAGAAAGACGACAAGAAGGCCGATGCTGATACCGTTAAAGCCGTCAAGATAGAATTCGAGGGCTTAGAGAACCGTATCGTCCGTCTGACACCTAACAGCAGTAATCTGGGCGATGCCATCGTGA
Organism: uncultured Prevotella sp.; assembly: GCA_900315035.1. Lineage (GTDB taxonomy): Bacteria > Bacteroidota > Bacteroidia > Bacteroidales > Bacteroidaceae > Prevotella. The sequence continues at coordinate 1,087 of OMXO01000065.1, read as the reverse complement.
GCAAGGATGGCGAGAGTCTGTATTATTTTGCTGCCTTCGAAGGTAAGCCCGACCTCTGGAAGATGGATTTGCGCAAGCACGAGACCAAACTGTTGAGCAAGGGCGGAAGCGGCTCGTTGCAGATGGATAAGGACGGTAACCTCTACTCGCTGGGCAACAGCATGATGAAGATCGAGAAAGGCGACAAGACCACTCCCATCACCTACAACGCCCAGATGAAACTCGACCTCGCTGCTGAGCGTGAATACATGCTGCGCCATGTGGCCAAGCAGATCAACAAGAAGATTTTCCGTACGGATTATAATGGTTGCGACTGGGAACTGATGGTGCAGAACTACGCCCGCTTCCTACCCCATATTGCCAACAACTACGACTTTGCCGAACTCCTGAGCGAACTGTTGGGTGAGTTGAATGTGAGCCATACGGGTGGCAGGTTCCGTCCTGAGGCTAAGGGCGACGCAACGGCACAACTCGGATTGCTCTACGACCTCACTGAGGCTACTGAGGGCATTAAGATTACCGATATTCTCGAGAACGGTCCTTTCAGCAAGGCCAACAGCAAGGTGAAGGTGGGCGATGTCATCACCGCTATCAACGGACAGCCCGTCAGCAAGGATACCGATTTGGCACAACTCCTGAATCTCTGCAAAGGTAAGAAGACGCTCGTAAGCCTCAAGGGCAATGCTGGCACATGGGACGAAGTCGTGCTGCCTATCAGCAGATCTGAGCAGTCGGATCTCTTATACAAGCGTTGGACCAAGAGTCGCGCTGCCGAAGTAGAGCGACTGTCGAACGGTCGTCTGGGCTATGTGCATATCGAAGGTATGAACGATGCCAGCTTCCGCGATGTCTATTCCGACATCTTAGGCAAATACAACCTGAAGGAAGGTATCGTCATCGACACCCGTCATAACGGTGGTGGTCGTCTGCACGAAGATATCGAGATCCTGTTCTCTGGTCATAAGTACTTCACGCAGGTGGTTCGTGGCCGTGAGGTTTGCGATATGCCCAGCCGTCGCTACAATCACCCCAGCATCATGCTGCAGGCCGAAGGCAACTACAGCAATGCCCACGGCACACCTTGGGT
>OMXO01000165.1 GCA_900315035.1 uncultured Prevotella sp. | reverse complement strand
CGGACTGAGTATCAATGAGAATTGTGACCCTGATGTTCGTGCAGATATGGAAACGATTTTTAATCGCCTTGTGCCGGAGAATCGTCCTGAGTATGAGCATACGCTGGAAGGTGCCGATGATATGCCTGCTCATGCCAAATCGACGCTGAGTGGTGTCAGCATCACCATTCCTATTACTGAAGGTCGATTAAACCTTGGTACCTGGCAAGGGATCTACTTCTGCGAGTACAGAAATTATGGTGGTTCCAGAGAATTGGTAGTAACTATTATTGGAGAGTAAGATATGACGCTCCCCAAGTTCATCATAACAATGGAGGTTAATTACTTTTGTTTTTAGCGGTAGAAGGGGAAATCCCTATGTAGTTTTAGGAATCTCGCCCCTTCATTGTAGGAATTTTCATTTTCAAATCCCAGAGAATCGCCCTATCTTTGCACTGTGAAAAGGACATAAGGGCCTCTCACGAAACAGAAGTTTAACAATTTAAAGATTACGATTATGAAGAAGATGAATAAGGTGATCGCAGCCATGATGTTAATGGCAATCACATTCGCAACGCCGGCAATGGCAGATAACAAACACCACAACAACCACGACAAGAAAGTCGAGGCAGTACATCACGACAAGAAGGCTGGTCATTTCGATAAGCATACGGCTCACTTCGATAAGCACCACGCCTCACGTCCAGACATGAGAATCTGCTCGGTCTATCTGAACCGTTTCGATTCTCCCCGTGCAGCAATGGAAAGAGCAGAGCGCATCCATGGCGTGGCAGAAGTTAAGTACAATCCCCGCACGCGTGAGATCACAGTTCTCTACGATGCCAAGGTCACTTCATCCCGCCATATCAGGCACGCAGTAGCTTAATTGCCTACAATATAATATCTCAAAACTTATTAAAATCATCGGCAAAAGTACGCAAAAATGGTGAGATATTACTATATTTGCACTCACTATTAACGAATGACGATGAGAGCCTGCATAAGGAAATCGAGAGTGGTTTTTCCCGTATGCTGATGATACGCTTTGACATCGAACATCTGACGGGCAAGGAGGCAATAGAATTGGTAAGACAAAGAAATATATGACAGAGAAAGAAAAGATGTTGGCGGATGCTGACATATGGGAATTACTACAAAATATGCTAACTTCGACGTAAACAAGATGAGATTAGAGACAGATAGACTCATTCTGAGGTCTTGGCATGATAGTGATGCCAAAGAACTGTATAAGTATGCCCAAAACCCACAGGTGGGGCCTGTCGCAGGGTGGCCACCACATCAGAGCGTGGAAGAGAGTTTGGAAATCATCCGTACTGTGTTTTCATACCCAGAGACGTATGCCGTGGTTCTGAAGGAAACTGGAAAGCCCATCGGCTGTATAGGCCTGAAAACAGGGGATGCAACGGACTTGACTGAACGCGACGATGAATGCGAACTTGGAGATGGTTCGCCATGCATTTGAGGATTGTGGGATGATGAAAGTCTGGGTTGGCTATTACGACGGTAACAATCGCTCGAAGCGGGTACAGGAGAAGTGCGGATTCAAATACCAGTGGACTACCGACAATGTGGATGTGCCATTGATGCATGAGACGCGAAAAGGGCACGTCAGCAGTCTCACAAAGGACGAATGGATGATCCTTGGTTGGTAATGATTAATAAAGGCTTGCGTGATGCAAGCCTTTATTGCGTTATATGGACCATCAATGGCCGGGATTAGTAGCCCATACACGACGTGGCTCCCAGTGCAGTTAGTATCGCACTCGCGATGGATACTATCAACTGCGTGATAAACTTTACAGTCTCTTTCTTACTCATATTTTCCTCCTTTCTTTTTTACCCTTTTACCTTTTTACTTTTAATTTATATTGGGGACTGCCCCCAAGTTGAAGTTTAATCCGGCTGATCGTCTTCAGGATCTGTTGGGGTAGGGATGATGCCGCTGCCACTGTGTACTTCGGTGCCAGATCCATTCTCACCTCCTGTCTCTGAGCCTGAACCATTCTCGGTTCCTGAGCCTGTCGAAGGATCCTCAATGTCGCCCGAGTCACCAGAAGTTACACGCTTCAGCACGTTACCATCCTCATCGAGACAAGTGATCTGAATGCTGGTGTTCTTCAACTCGTCCTTCACATCCACAGAGGGCGTGAATACGATGCGACGGGTGGTAATCAGACCGGTCTTCACGTCTTCGAGATTCTCCACTGCCTTCGAACGCACACCGAAGCGCATGGTTCCCAGGCCGGGCATTGGTACGCTGTGACCCTCGGTAGCCCACGTGCGGATCACTTCACCTGCGGCATCCCAAGCCGCCTTGATCACACCAGCGGAGATACCTGAGTGGGTGGCCGCCTCCGCAAACACCTTCTTTTCTGTGAGAGAGGTGTAGAGTTCCGGACGCATCACGAACTTCTTTGCCCCTGGATTCTTGCCGATCTTCAACACTCGGCGCTGTGCAATTACTCTAATAGCCATAATCTTAAATGTTTAGTTTTTGTGTTGGTTGTTAAAAATTTTGTTA